>NZ_JANEWM010000110.1:0-5407 GCF_028069825.1 Citrobacter sp. Igbk 14 | reverse complement strand
ATCATGGAAATGGTGCCATAATCCCCCCTCTGTTATTCACTGATTTTATTAATAAATAAATTCTTCGAATCTCAAATGCAGTTTCCTGCATCTTTTCCTTTTATCCTGATCTGGCTTGTTCGCAACATATGGCAGCGATATTGTGCTCGAAAGCTTCCCGTTTCAGGATGAGCGGTGATCTGAAAGAAGCGCTGATTAACCGATCGGTGGTTTTTTACGTATTGAATATGGGGGTTATAGCAGTTGTTCGGTAAAACCGAATAACTGAAAATGAAAGGCCGCAATGTTGTCTCTTATTGCATGTAGTCCGTAGGCCGGATAAGCGTTAGCGCCATCCGGCACCAATTGAACCTGTAAGAAACGCCTACAGGTTCAGCCGTACTTCACTGGAGAGTCGCCAGCGTGCTCTCAATTCTATTCAACTTCTGATGTGCTTCTTTCAGCTCATCTTGTAACCGTTGCTCCTGCTCGCCATAGGCCATCAGGACGATACAGCCGCTCATCACTTTTACAGTAACCTGTTGCCCGGTATCAAATCCCGCCGCGCGGAGCCACTTGTCGGAAGGGCAATTTTGGGCGTGGCTTGTCGAACACCTTGGGCAGAAAGGCGTTGGAAAGGTTGGGTGTTGAGACTCAAAATAAGCAGTGGGTCTATTAATTATCCTGCTTTCCCGGAATATTTATGATCTCCATTTTTAAGGCATCTTCTCCTGAAAATATTGCAGCTAAACCTTTTCTTATTTTTATCTGATCGCTCTCGATTGCCCCATGGGCAACCGGAGAATATGTGGCTGTTTGTAATTGGACTCGCTCGAAATCATAGCCAATATCTTTTGCAATATCTGATAATAAGTCCAGGAACAAGCTATTACTTGTTTGATTCCATATAGCGCCCTGGGCATTATCGTTACCTGGGTATGAAGTATTCAAGTGTGCAAAATAAAGCTTCCATGAAGATAATACGCTACCCTCAGAAGTGCTCCTCTTTGTCTTTCCTTTTTTTACTTTACCGTAAAATGCTAAGTCTATCATATTTAGCGCGCGAACATGCTCATTGGATAATCTGGCATTCTGAGATCGTGTCGCCATGAGTTGTTTGAATACATCAATCTTCAATGATTTTTTTTGTGAGTACCTTTCAATGAATTTCTGAGTTTGAACTGCTAATAATGGACTAATTACAGTAGCTGTAATGGCTAAAATAGTAAGCGCTGTGCTCATATAATATTCTCAAAGTGAATAGATGTATTTAGAATTTTGAACTGAGAATCATAAAGGAATTTGTGAATGGAGAAGATATGGCAAATGGCGGATATAAGATAAGCAAATTGGCGATCACAGGAGTACCGTTAATGACCTAATTTTATGATAATAAATGATTTTATTTTAATTGCTATTGATTTATATACACATTCCTATACATGCTACCTTTAGTCGCAATATCAGCAGCATCCTTGAATGTCAGGCTATGCCAGAAGGGGGGCTAGGGCGTTCATTGAGCTTACTTTTCACTGGCTGTCCTCAGAATCAGGCGATGTGATGTGGAACATTGCCATGGGCAGTCTAAAGCCATATCCTTGTAACCTGGTATAACTATTGTTCGGTGCTTAAATGTCTGTTTCTAAAGAGGAAGTCGGTTTGCGTTCTTTGCTGAAAGAGCTGGTTTCATTGCCGAAAGAGACTGAGTGGGCAGAATTTAAGCATAATGCAATAAAACCAGAAGAACTCGGAGAGTATATCTCGGCACTGGCAAATTCGGCTGCTTTGCTTGGAAAGCCAACAGCCTATATGGTGTGGGGTGTTGATGATGAGACTCATTCTATAATCGGTACGGATTTCAAACCCTCTCTGGCTAAGCATAAACAGCAGGAGCTGGAAAGCTGGCTGTTGCAGGGCCTGGAACCAAAGATTGATTTTACATTTCATGAATTTTCGTCACCTGAGAATGATGCGGTTGTCATTCTGGAGATAAATGCTAATTGCCATACCCCTGTGCGTTTTTCGGGAACAGAATTTATTCGTATTGGCTCTTATAAAAAACCGCTGGGTAAACACCCAGAAAAAGAGCGTGCCCTCTGGCGTGTCTTTGATCGGAAACCCTGGGAATACCGCGTAGCACGGGACAAGTGCTCTATTGATGAGGTGTTGCAGTTAATCGACTACCCATCGTTCTTCTCGCTCTTATCTCAACCGTTACCAGACAACAAAGATTCTATAATGGATTACCTTGCAAAGGATTTTGTTGTTGAGAGAAATGATGCGGGGTCCTGGGATATTACCAATCTTGGTGCAATACTTTTTGCACGAGAATTAGATGCCTTTAAAAATTTGTCCCGCAAAGCCATTCGTTTAATCCAGTACGATGCAAATAATCGTTTTAAAACGGTAAAGGAACTACAAGGCCATAAAGGTTATGCCGTCGGTTTTGAAGGCTTGATTGATTATATTAATAACCTTTTGCCATCAAATGAGGTGATTGGGAAGGCTTTTCGCAGCGAAGTAAGAATGTATCCGGAACTGTCTATACGAGAAGTTGTTGCCAACTCGCTGATTCACCAGGATTTCAACATTGGCGGGACGGGGCCAATGCTTGAGTTGTTCGCCGATCGCATGGAAATTTCGAATCCTGGCATACCATTAGTGGCGATTGATCGCCTTCTTGATTCTCCCCCGCGTAGCCGTAATGAAAGAATAGCCTCTCTTATGCGCAGGATGGGGATCTGTGAAGAACGGGGAAGCGGTATCGATAAAGTTGTTATTGAAACTGAGATTTATCAGCTTCCAGCCCCTCAGTTTGAAGTTTATCAGGAGCATACGAAAGTCACTTTGTTTGCTCATCGCGATTTTAAGGATATGGATAATGAGGAAAAAGTCAGGGCGACTTACCTTCATTGTGTATTGAAGTACCTTGAAAAGGTTCCGATGAACAACACCACGCTGCGGGAAAGATTTGGTGTTGATGAAAAAAACAGCGCAATGATTAGCCGTATCATCAAGGAAGCAATGAAAGAAGGTCGTATCAAACAATACGATTCATCAGTAGGAACCAAGGCAATGCGCTACATCCCATTCTGGGCGTAGTTGGGGATTTGCTTGATGGTTGCTTGATTCTGGCTCTTGGTTGTAAGCGTGATTTATATTTTCATTATTGAAAACAAAAAGATAGAATCTTTCCCGCTCTGCAATTTGCTTGATGGTTGCTTGATCCGAAGGTCTTTTCACCCTTCTCCAGCCGTCGATTTCCTGTTTTGGTGATATCCAGGCATCAACAAACATTCCTGCCGATTATGGAAATGGTGTCATAATCACACCTCTGTTATTTACTGATTTTATTAATAAATAAATTCTTCAAATCCCAAATACAGTTTCCTGCATCTTTTTCTTTTCTCCTGATCTAGCCTGTTCGCAACACATGGCAGCGATGCTGCGCCCGAAAGCTTCCCGTTCCAGGATGAGCGGTGATCTGAAAGAAGCGCTGATGGCGATCAATCCCGCAGGTCAATACGGAAGTAGCGTGGTCTGAAACTGACTGTCTGTCTTTGATACAGGCGACCACATCCTTTTATCGTTGAGCTGTTGCAGGCACAACGACCAGACAGAGGGCAGGCAGGAAATCAGGACGGCATTGCCGAAGGCTTTGCGTCCGGATTCCTGCCGGAGAGGTAAAACGCGGCGTCACTTTAATACGCGTAAGCGGGTGAAAGTGACGCCAGTGCGCAACACCGCTTCAGCCCAGTACCTGTCTGCAAAATCACTGCAACAATCCGACTGACACCTAAAGCGGCTGTCAGAATTTCAACCCAAAAACAGAGGAGAAAACCGCTTTACCGAACCGATACCGGAGGACAGGCAATTGTGCCTGTGGGGATTTACCTGCTCTGGCAGGCGGCTGCATTCGTGCATCACCGTACCCCGTCATACCTCATCCGCGCATCTTCCGGCGCACCGGTATCTTTCGACACAGCACGCTGTGACCAGACCGCGCGCCGGAGGACTGAGTGGAGAAATGCTATGCCGAGACTTACGCAACGCATGGAAAAACTCGCCCTGCTGGCTGGCGGCAGTTTTAAAACCATCCATGACCGCATCCGCATTGCCGGACGTTTAAGCCAGCATCTGCACAGGCTGAATATCCAGATTAAGGATCTCCAGCATCTTAAATCATCGCATATCGAGAGTTATATCCAGGCGCGGCTGGATTCAGGTATCACGCCGCGCACGCTTCAGAACGAAATGGCGGCGCTGCGCACTATCCTTGCGCAGGCTGGGCGTGAAAAATTCGCGCATTCAGAACGTATCAGCAACAAAGCGCTTGGCCTGGGTAACGCCAGCCGGGCCGGAACTCACCGGGCGCTGACGCCGGATCGCTGGCAGGCTGCACTGGTTGATTTTCGCGGCAGGGATGAAGGTCTGGCGGTTACTCTGGAGCTGGCCCGCGCGATGGGGCTGCGTTCACAGGAAGCGGTACAGTGCTGTCAGTCACTGAAAAGTTGGGCTGCTGCGCTTGATCGTGGTGACGAACGGCTACAGGTGGTGTTTGGCACCAAAGGCTCACGCCCCCGGAAGACACTGGCGCTGGAGCCAGAACGCTTACGGGAGATCCTGAGCCGGGCCATACCGCTGGCAGAGCAGCGCCACGGACGTCTTATAGATAAACCAGACCTGCGCAGTGCTATGAATTACTGGCGCTCAAGCGCCTCCCGTGCCGGGTTAACGCCATCACCGGAGACGCCAGGCTCACTGGTGATGACCCAGACAGGGTTGGCGTACCGGTTATCACGACCCGGCGCTTCTTTCGAAGCCCCTGCCTGAGCCACCATTGAAGGGGCGAGCGTAGGCCGCGCCAGTAGCACAGCAAACATCGCTACCGACACTCGTGATAATTCGGAACGCCAATTCCGGTTGCGGTTTTGCCGCAACGTGACCAATATAACTCAAAATTGTGGAGAAAAGCCACGTGCCATTAAGAATATCCGAATTACGTATAAATTATTTTGTGTGAGTTTGATCTTGCGCAACGATTTGAAAATAGGACATTTAACAAATTCTATTAATTGCTATTGTTGTGTTTTTACTAATACAAGGCATTAAGATGAAAATAACTTTCTTTGCAGTTAATAATTTTCGTGGAATATCTGGAGGTCTTGATATAAATAAAATAATATTCAAGGACACAAATACGCTATTTATATATGGGCAGAACAATGCGGGGAAATCAAGTTTTCTCAAAGCATACGAGTTTTTTTATAATGATGAAGAACCTTCTAATGATGATTTTTACAGGAAAAATTTACAAAATAGCATAGAGTTTGAGTTAGAGGTAGAGCTCGATGCACTAGATAGAGATAGAATTGAAACGAATGCACCTAAACAAAAGGAAAGTTATAAAAAATACGCAGTTAATAAT
>NZ_JANEWM010000011.1:0-93799 GCF_028069825.1 Citrobacter sp. Igbk 14 | reverse complement strand
AATATGATCAGATATGTTGATAAACAATATCAGGTCCAGTAAACCACTTTTCGATCATTCAACTTACCAATAAATCGCCCGGCAGTCAGGCGGCTTCCATCACTGATGCTGCTGACGCCATGCAAATGGCAGGCATTCATAAAATAAATATCCCCGACATTGAGCTGCACTGAAAGCGATTCAATATTACCCAGCAAATCTGGCGGGTAAGGATAACCAGTACGGGAGACCCCAAGACGCTCACGACTCTCGTTATCCGGGATCATATTCCAGATTTGTAACTGCCCGCCCTCTTTGGCTGCCTCAAGACAAACGTTATAGGCTGTAACAGTCTGCGTACAGGCAATCTCGAAATCGTCCTCCCTGGCAAAATAGACCTGTGCAATATCTTCATGCGGCATCAGGGACATCGCACCATTATCCAGCCAGCGACGGAACGTGGCAAAACAGGCATAGCCATTTTTAAAACGCGCCGGGCCAAAGTGAACGTTCTGCGCCAGAAATCCTGTTTCCAGCGTTGAGTGAAGGAATAAAGATTCAATGCCTTGTTCATCGGTTACAGTCATCAGACCGATGACGTCCTGATTGACCCGGTTAACTTCGCGTATGTACTGTTCACCATTACGGGAGAACTGGGTGGCTCCAACCTGATAAGTCAGCACATAGCCATCATTGGGTCGATTGCCACCATTTTCAGCGACCATGTGATTGAATTTATCCGCTACAGCATGGCAGACATTTTTATCGGCATAATTACGAATAATATAGAGAACCTTGCCATTATGGTGCCCATTACAAATAATGTTTTTCACAATGGAAAAGTCGATCTCTCCGTTTGTTGACTCCAGATAACCAAAATTAGTTTTCGATGAGCCAGTTATTTGTTTTTCCCCTGATTTTACTGCTGATAATGTATTCATAGTATATCCCTGTGTGTAGAGTAATTATTTCAGATAAATAAAGGAGACCAGAGCATGCCTCCATCGGCCCAGAGTTTATTATCCCGGCGAGGTTGTTTTAATAAGGAATATTTACCCAGATGACGTTCAAAAATATCACCGTAGTTTCCGGTATGGATAATGATGTTGCGAATAAAATCTGGCAGCAGGCCAAGGCGCTGACAGATCAGCTCATCCGGGCAGAGGAAAGTTCGCAGATAGCCGGAAGGATTGTGGCTTTTTTCATTGATGTTCAGCCTGTCCAGCCCCAGATTTTCTGCCTCAATTAACGCACGCATTATCCAGCAAACGGCAGTGCGCCACTGTGGATCCTCTGCGGTGACAGCCGGGGCCATAGCTTCAAGTGAAATACGATCATCCAGAATCAGATGCTGCTCACTATCGGGCAGTTGCACATGCTCGCCAGCCAGAAGATAGCTATCCAGGCAGTAAATGTCACACTCACCATGTTGATAAGCCTGGCGAGCCTGCTGCGGAGAATCAAACTGGATAATTTCACAGGATAAATTCAGCGCGGTAAAATAGCGTATCAGATTCTCTTCTGTGGTAGAGCCACGCATCGCGGCAATGCGTCTGCGGCGAGTGAACTGCGCCTTTGGTATAGCGTCTGTCAGATTGCTGCGCGACGTCATTAATACTTCGCCATCAAACAGCATCGGATGGACAAAACTGATACCAAATTCAACTTCACGCCGAAAGGTAACGCTTGAATTAAATGTACCCAGGTCAATGACGCCGTCGTGCAATGCCTTAAACCGATCCGCCGACTGCAAAGGCAGAAAATTAATTTTGCTATCGTTACCCAGAACCGCAATGGCAACCGCGCGCGCCAGGTCGATATCGAATCCATCCCAGCGCTGATGAATTGAGTCATACAGCGAAAGCCCTTTAAAGCCCAGACTCACGCCGACATTAAGTACATCATGCTGCTTAATACGGCTAACGACAGATGTTTCAGACATAGATCACCGCTGGAGATAGTTTATGATGGTAAGGTTTACGACACATACTCCGCTGTTAAACATCATACTGTTCCGTGCCGGACTGACTAGACAGTTGAAAAGCAAAAGAGCTATGCATGAAGAACATAAATGAGTTAACCGAAGTCCTGTCTGGCCTGACGCTTTTTGTGCAGGTGGTTGAGAAAGGAAGTTTTTCCGCCGCAGGCCGGGCGCTCTCAATGTCTCCGTCTTCGGTCAGCAGGATGATCGACAGGCTGGAGAAACGCCTGAATTTGATCCTGTTCACCCGAACCACCCGTGCGTTATTGATTACTGAAGCAGGTCAGGAAATATACGGACAGGCACTAACCGTGATCGCCGCCACGAATGCTTTATTTTCCCGGGCAGACAGCTACAGTGATAAACCCAGAGGGTTACTGCGTATTACTGCGCCAAATACACTGGGGAAAATTCTGCTCACGCCGTTTCTTCCTGGTTTTTTACGTTGTTACCCGGAAATTAATGTAGAACTGAATCTTACCGACAGGCTGGTGAATCTGACCCATGAAACCTACGATCTCGCATTACGTGTGACAGAGACGCCTCCGGTAAATATGGTGGCGCGAGCGCTGATGCCCGTCGATTATGTTCTGGTTTGCGCGCAAGGGTATGACATGGAATTGCCTGAAACCCCGGCTAACCTGAGCCAGCACAATATTTTCTTTCCCGGCGATCCCCGGTTTCATGGTGAATGGCGCTTCTGGTTGCATGACCACCAGGAAAGCGTGCTGCTTACTCCGCGCCTGATGATCAATAACAGCGATGCAATGATTGATGCGATTTTGCAGGGAGTCGGTATTGCTCTTATCCCCACATTTATTGCCGCCCGTTATCTGCAAAACGGTCAACTGAAACGGGTACTACCGGACTGGCGTATTGAGAATCCGATACCAGCGACCGCATGGGCCATTACGTTGCCCAGCCGTTTATTGCCTTTGAAAACGCGGGTGTTTATTGATGATTTTATGGCGTGGTTAAAAGCGACCAGAGAACCAGACGGTAATACAGATTGATCGTTATTACGTCACAAAGAGCCTTTATTCATCATTTTTTTGTTGCTACATAACGAAAATAAAGCCTGTTGTACCAGAACCAGAAAAGGCCAAAAGATAAAAGGCTTAAAGGTAAGGGATTTTTAAGGGTAACGGGCTTGCCCGAAAAGGCCAAAAGACTTAAACCTCTGAGCAAGTGGATTACCGGGCAACTTCTTTCGTTCAGTCACCAGTTTTTTGCTGATGACTGAACGGAAGAAGACAAGCAACGCGCGGCAGATTTACACTCATAAAATTTCGAAAAAATCTACAGGAAACTCTTTTTTATCAAAAAAGAGTTTCCCCTTTTCACGTCCATCGACCGGATGTAAGCTCCGGATTGCACAATGCTGTCGTTGACAGCGCCCATGCTTCATGGCCTGAAAGAAGCGCCTGAGGAACTCAGGATGGCAGCCCCTACCGGTGAATACCTCCGCAAACACCGGCTCGCAGGTCACTGCGACAGAGGTCATACTTTACCGACAAAACGTCCTTTCGCTGCGCCAGCTCGCTGGTCAGCATTCCACGACACCTGAAATTTCCGGGTCAATCCCTGTCCGGCTATGGATCAGCCTCCTTTACCCTACGGGCTGCGGCCTGCATTGCCGCCAGGCTTTGCTGCCGCGTGACCGTCAATCTGCGCCAGAATCCGCGATCTTTCGCGCCCGGCACTCAACCGATGCGTCACTTTGCGTCGCGCAAAGCGACAAAGTGACGCACAACCACCACACCGCGCCATGCCACTGTTTTCAGGGCTTCTGCGCATATTCCCTAATCTGATACGTCCTTTTTGGGGCCGCTGTCAGCAAAAAAGAGAAGAAAAAGATCGATACCGAGGGGGGCATGATGCCCCGGAGAATTCCTGCTCTGGCAGGCAGTCCGTACCCTGTACTGGCTGAAACTCCCTATACCTCAACAAGCTGCCACTCCGGCGTGAAGGTATCGTTCTGGCGCAGCCAAAAAGCATACGCCGGAGACCGTTTGTGTTCCCAAAATTAAGGGGGAGTATATGGGCAAGTTAGGTGGTGAAATGAAGGCGCTGGCAAAGCACTGTGGCGGTAGTCATAAAACAGTGAACGATCGCATCCATATCGTGCAACGTTTTGATCAGCATTTACGGGCGCTGAACGTCCAGATCCAGCGTGTGGCGCAGATTAAGGTTCGCCACATCGAAAACTACATTCATGACAGGCTGGCACAGGGGATCAGCAAACGCACGCTACAGAATGAAATGGCCTCACTACGTGTTGTACTGCAACAGGCCGGGCGCAAACAGATTGCTGAGCATGAGAGACTGACAAATAAATCCCTGGGGTTGTCTGGCGCATCCCGCAGCGGTACGCGGCAGGCCATCACACCGTATCATTATCGGCATGTACTGGAAACGGCCCACGCAAAAGATCCGGGACTGGCGGCAGCACTGGAACTGTCGCGGCTGATGGGATTGCGCTCACAGGAGGTGGTGCAAAGTGCTCAGTCACTAAAAACGTGGAAACAGGCCCTTGAACGTGGCGATACGCGCTTAACCGTGGTTTTCGGCACCAAAGGCGGACGACCTCGCGAAACGGTGATTCTGGATACTGGCGCAGTGAAAAAAGCACTGGATAATGCGTTAGCTGTCACAGAAAGCCGTAATGGCCGGTTGATTGACAAGCCGGATCTGAAAAGCGCGATGGACTACTGGCATAACCAGGCAGTGCGCATTGGTCTAACTGGCGCATATTCCCCGCATTCTCTACGTTATGCGTGGGCACAGGATGCCATACATCATTATCTGGCGCAGGGATTCAGCAGGAAAGAGGCGCTGGCAATGGTGGCGATGGATCTGGGGCATGGTGACGGTCGTGGGCGGTATGTAGCGCAG
Source organism: Citrobacter sp. Igbk 14 (assembly GCF_028069825.1). Taxonomy (NCBI): domain Bacteria; kingdom Pseudomonadati; phylum Pseudomonadota; class Gammaproteobacteria; order Enterobacterales; family Enterobacteriaceae; genus Citrobacter; species Citrobacter sp. Igbk 14. The sequence goes on along the minus strand of NZ_JANEWM010000011.1, from coordinate 88,944 downwards.
GTTTATGGGCAAATTTGACAGTCTGTTAAGAGCGCAGGCTGTGTGAAAACCCTAACCAAAAACCGAAGTGCGTGAGGCTATGCAAAATCTGGAATCGATCGACTGGTCAACAACGCCAAATTTTACGTAGGAAGGGCATTTTCGGCTCTATTCTTGGCCGGTTATGTCATCACTAACGTTTTCACACAGCCTGAGCGATAAGCGGTCGATTTACCACCTACAGGAGGCCCTACGCGCATCGTCGTGTATTAAGCAATGGGGAGTAGGTCGCTTGTTACCCGAATAAATTCTATCATAGTCGCTTAGTTGCAGCTTACTTGCTAATTAATATAGAATAACATCTTGCACATCTCGTGAAGGAACATGGCATAATCATGATACTAATAATTACCAGCAGTTATGATCATACGTGCGACTTTTTAATTAATAAATACCCTGATGCAAGTTTTTTTAGATTGAATACTGACTATTTCTATGAGTACAAAATCTCCTATGGAAGGGATGGTTTCAAAATAGTAAACAATAATGGAGAGTCCATTGCATCGACTGATTGCTCATCTATATATTATCGTAAGCCTGCAAATCAGGATCTTGAAAATGTCATTGAGCCTAAGTATAGAAATTTTATCCATAAAGAGTGCATATCCTTAATCGAAGGTATTGCTGATTCTTTTGATGGATTGTGTTTATCATCACCATCAAAAATGCGTAAAGCTGATAATAAAATCATACAGGCCAGTATCGCAAAAAAGGTCGGCTTCAAAATTCCAACATTCTTAATTGGAAATCATAGTGAGCTCATCATTGAAAAAGATGAGTGTGATGAAAAATACATAGTGAAACCACTGGCTAGTGGGGTTGTTTCAGATGGGCTAACGAAGGAGTTTGTGCAAACAAATTTGTATTGTTCAGACATGACAGAGGAGATGCTTAAATATTCACCTGTCTACTTCCAAGTTTATCAAGAAAAAGATTACGAGACTAGGGTTACTGTTGTTGATGGATCTTTTTTTTGTATCAGAATCGATTCTGACAACAAAATTGATTGGAGAAAACAGAATAACAGGACTTCGTACTCAGTAAACATCATACCTGAAAATGTGCGTATCAACTGCCTGAAATATATGGAATGCTTTGATATGAAATTTGGTTGTTTCGACTTCATCATAAAAAATAATGTTTGGTATTTTCTTGAGATGAATGCTAATGGGCAATGGTTATGGCTTGAACTCGTTACAGGAGTTGAAATATCTGCTGCAATAATGAAGGTATTAGGATATGAAGTTTAAACAATTAATTTTACACATGTTAAATTTTTCATTTTTTTTGCACACATCATGTGATAAAAATTTTGACACTTATCAATCAAGTCTTCCTGTTAGGATTTCATTGCTGCATTTGAATATTGCAATGTCTCATTTTTATTTTTTTACATATTGCTTGAAGACTGAACGTTTTTCATGGTTTCACAAAATTAGCTTTAAAGATCTCGTGCCACCTGTTGATTCTGCCATTATCATGGATAAAGTAAATGCGTTCAATCAGACACTATTAGGTAAGAGTGATATTCATGATGCTCAAATTGATTTTCTCAAAGAAAAGAAATCCGATAACAAGAATGCTATTTCCGGGGCTCATAATAAAGCGAGTTTTTTTCTGGCTTTTATAACCTCGGTAGTGGGATTGCTTACATTTTTGTTACCGACAATCTCTGAGTACCACTCTCAATCATACTTGAAAACCACTGTCCTCTGGTTCCTAGTGGCGAGTTCTTTCGTAAATATAATAAATGCTGGTGTGTTTATTTTCGAAATACTGAATGTAAATGGTTACGTGAGGTATAAATTCAAGGAATTATCTTCATCCAAAGGAGAGAACTTTGAGTTGCTATATCATTACTTCGAATGGAAGGCTGGTGATGCAGAAAGAGTAAATGTCATAAGCCTTTTGAAAAACGCCATAAAATATAGTGTGAGAGTATTTTGTTTTTCTATATTATTATGGGCGTTTATACAGACTTTCCCTGAAGAAAAAGTTCTTAATCAAAAAATATCGAGTATACCAGTTTACTATGTTGTAAAAAATTCCTCATCACTAACATTTGAAGGCATATTTAAAAATGAAACCGTATTTATTTAATTACAGTGAAACAATTCAGATGGTTCCTTCCCAAATAGAACAATGTTTAAAAGGAGGTACGGTTAAAACGTTTTCGATTGAGAACAGTGATTCTGATGATGTGTTAATAGATGAAACAATCGTGACTGAAAGTCTGGAGCATGTAGATTACGATATTTATGATGCCAGTTCTACAATAGTAACAAACGTCGTTGAACATTCAGATCAAGATACCTATATTGCTGGAACATCTATGACCAGAACTCTTGAAACCTCAGATCATGAGGGAATAACTATTTTCGCAGATAGCACCACAATTACAAAAACGCTAGAATCAACGGACGCTGACTAAAAAAATTTGTTTGCTTATAGTGATTATCAATGTGAATTAAGAAATGGGGATGCGCAATTTAACAATTGGCGTACTCCCCGTAACTAGCATACATTGATGAAAATAACGTTCGCTCCTGGAACAAAGCGGTCATCTGACAGGCCTGAAGGTCCGTTGTGAGCGAGAAGCAGAAGTTCATAAGGTATTATGTACCTTGTGGTGACTTAATCAATGGGGAGCAGACCAGAGATCTCTAAAGTATCATTGATTTCAATGCTTAATAATGGCTTATGACCACGATCTTGTGCTCATTATCATGAAAATAAATGTTTAAGCTGGACGAGACTAATTAGTCCAATACTGGGCTGAAAGGTACTGTGGTCAAGTTATCCCTCCTGTTAGAAAGAGGTCATACTTACGGATGTGTTCAACCATATTAGGATTACCAAGATAGCCGATCAACCAAAAATCATTCTCTTCAGCAAGAGCTGTTGGTGAGTACTTGGCAGAGTCCATTGTCTCCTCGCTAATATATCCACCATAAGTAAAGGCCTCTATAACAAATTCTGAACAAAAGAAAGAGTTCCTAGGCCCTCTTTTTCTCTGTTTCTCAACGAACCGCCTAGGCCATTTGGACTGTTTTTTCAGCTCTCTTAGTTCAAGTATGGGGGATATGATTGCACCCAAAAGATTGTATGGTGTTTGTTGCTCAACGTGCTCTTTACAGAATGCTACAACTTTGTCACTAAGCTCTGGTAGTCCGTTGGGTTTCGCGCCAGGGCACCGACAAATAGCTACGTAAGGATAGCGAGCTACCACATTGGTCAGAGTATTTTCTACAACGCCCGGCTTTATTGCCTCAACTACTTTTCCATCGCCGACGTAGATCGCAACATGCATATAGTCGCCAGATGAGCCATGTGAAATTATTCCATGAGCCAGTTTATTGTCATCGCATGCGCAGAAGAGAACGTCTGCTGGAGCAAGTTCTGAAATGGTGAGAAATTTTGGCTGTGATAGGTCTAGCAAAATTCCGGCAAAGCGCCTGTCAGTTTTACATTTTGCGAAATGAAGGGGCCTGAGTTTTGCATCCAACTTAGAAGTAATGGGCGCTCTGTTTCGTCTCAATATTCTCAATTTTTTGAATAACGTTGCCATGTAAGTGACCCTGTAAACCCTATTAGTCATAACTATGTTTGCAAACCTGCTAGGAAATTTATCCCTACAAACTGTATTGAACAAGCGTTTTGGTACTTTATGCCGCTATAGCTCAAATATTAACCTGCCGATATTTTTCTGATTGCTCTAGCGGCCTCTGTTCTTATTTGTCTTTCAAAACTACTTTTTATTAATTTGGTAGTTCTGTCGGTAAAGGCCAGTCTTCTGGTACTAAGGCAGGGGGCTTGGTCCAGGGAAGCTCGGTTAAAGCATCTTGGAACCACTGGTCGCGAAGATTTGCGTGCTCTGTCACGATAAGCTGGAAGCCCGGGACTTCTTCTTGTGTAAACTTCAGCAGTAACGCAAACAGCCTACGTACTGCTGATAAGTCAGCATCCGCTTCCGTTTTCTGAACAGTACCATCAGCTTCCTGGTAAATTTTTTCAGAAGGGAAATAAACTTGGGTAGGCTGATCAATTAAAAGAAATTGAGGGATGGGACAATTGTTCTTTGAGGCAAAGAGATGAAGGGCTAACAATGCAGACAGGTGATAAGCGAGATGATTTTCGCCACCGCCAGTTCGACTCATAGGTACCGGACGATCTGTACGATCAAAGATAACAGTCATTTGGCTTAGATCAAACCGTGCAGGGAGCCCCTTAAATTCTGCATCAAAAGCCATGATGTAGCGTGTAATCTGTGACGAAATGTTATTCAGAATAGATATGAGTCTTTCATGGCTGCTATCAGCTCCAACTTTCCTTTGTAGTTCTTCGACTTTGAGCTTTAGACGACGATTTTCTGCTTCATATGTTGCCAGCTCTGAGTTAGGTACAAGGTCCTCCAGAAACAAACTAATACGACCGATTACTCTTGCCGCAGCATTATTGCGTGTGCCTAATTGCTCAATAACTTCGTTTGCCGCGATTGCCGCAGCAAGCTCCACTTCTTTGGCTCTTATCGTACTTACAATGGTCTGAACCTCATCTTCTAGTTCAGTAAGATAAGCATCCATTTTAGGGCGTTGGCTAACCACAATGCTCATTTCAGCGTCGAGAGTTGTTAGTTCGCTCAGGAGTGCTTTTGCAATTGGAGATTCCAGTGCTAAATTTGCTTCACAGAATGGCCATTGCCATTCGCCGGTTTCCGGATTTTTCGGTAGTGCCTTGATAGAAGATAATCGGTCTTGCTGTTCTAAAACTTCGTTTTCAAAATTACCTGATTGCTTCGCATATAACCGAGCAGAATCAATTCGTAACTGGATCTGACGTCTGTCTTGTCGTAAACCCGCGATTTCATTTTCAAGAATGGATATTCTATGTCCATCATCTTCAGGTATGGGTGACGGAATCCATTGCATTGCAGAACGCAAAACATTAATTACTTCGTCAGCTCCGATTCTGTCTTTGTCTTGTGTGATAATACCTACGGCTCTGGCTTCAGATAAAAGTCCAGAACCTTTTAGCAATGATGTATCGATTGTATCGCGAGCTTGTTCAAGACGTTTGGCGTTGACTTTCAGATCTCGCTGTGCTGTACGGAGTTTGGCCTCAAGTTCATAACGATCATTTGATGAAATGCCTAGAAGAATCGGCAATGTGTCACGAATAGTTTGTGGCTGAAATGCCTCATTTTGTCGATAAAAAAGTTGATCTTTATTTGCTACAAGGCCCTGCTTTTGGAAAAGGTAATAAAAAGTATGCTTGATGTTTGCATCAAAGCTTTCTCTGCTGTGCCCAATTGCCACATCTGTACGGTTCTCGCGGATGCCAAGTAATCGTGACAACAGTGCGACTACCGAATCATCATCGGTATTAACCGAGAGGTCTTTGAAATTCGGTGCGGTCAGTTCATTCCCTCGTCGCAGCATAACGGTGCCACAGCTTGTGGCTCCTGCATTTGGTGTCGGTTTCGCGATCAGTACCTGTTCCTGTGAAAATTGATAAATGACTGCGAACCATGACACTTTATCGCGAATAATACCTTCTGGTACGTTAAAGGTAGAGCGACCCATGCAGTATTCAATGATCTCAGAAAGAGCTGATTTACCGGTTGAAGAACGGCCAGTAATGATATTTAAACCATTAACCTTAAATTGCAGGTCCCGACGTTGGCCATCATGGCTGTAGACATGAATCGACTTAATTTTCATGGGCGTATTCCAAAGGTCGTGTACACCGTAACGCGATCTGCAATACGGGCAAATTCTTTTCCTATATAGCGCGCGACACGCTGGCATGAGATAGATTCTTCAGTCCCTATGACCGATTTACGAACTTTATTAGGTACTGTTTTCAATCGGCCGTCTTGCGTTACAACAAAACATCCTCGTTCCATGAGCACTCCAAAAGCTTCAAGCGTAAATGGAAGCATATTATTGACGCGGTTAGCAAAATTAACGAGTAATTTGGGGTTGTTTTCTATAGTTTTCAAAAGGTAGCGGCGAGGGTTTTCAGCAAACACTTGGCGAGAATCTTTTTGCAGACACAATGGTAAAACGAGAAGAGCCAGAGAAAATGGCATGCCCTGTGAGTTTTCCTCTTCGTAGCTCTGCATTGCTCTGAATAGTACAACACCACAAAATGCAGGATTGAAAAGATTCCTTATCTCGAATGGGCGCTGATCCCATTGTTTCATGCTTGAGCTCCTAACAATTGACCAACTCTATTTAGGAAGTGGGGGTGCCAGAAAATTTTGGGTAGTGGCCTACTGTTCGCAAGGATGTGAAATCCCCCTCGAACTACATAAGGCTCAGTCACTCGTTCTCGGATACGCAATGAGTGAATATTACCACTTTCAAGATCGGCCCATTGATACAACGCTTTTCCCGCAGTAATAAGCACTTCATCAGCTGAATTTTCATCTAATTCTTCAAAAACGACGTCTTTATAGCGACTCCATTCATCAACAAGGCGGTCTTCATAATCTTCCATCTCTCCTGTAACCAAAAGGTTTTCACGAGCCCATGAAGAACGCTGCTCAAATGCTCGGTAGTAGTCGAGAATAGCGTTTCGGATACGATTAGAGGAAACCCCTATTTCACGGAGCTGCACAACAAAGAGCCTGGGATCATTCATCGCGTCGATTTCTCCAACGGGCATTTTTCCTCTAAACGTAATCGGCAGATTGTCCGATTTGTACTCTTCAGAAAATGCTGCAAGTTTGTCGGAAATCTCATAACCAAAAATCGCCTCTTTACGTTTCCCTGTTAGCAGATCGACTATGGTGTTATTCCACCACCCTTCAAGTCGTTCAAAAATAGCATCTCGGTTATCGCGTCTAATGATACGCATGTGCTGATTTTTAATAATTGTTGGAAGGTCTTCAATGCGAGGCCCACCATCAAATATGACTATCCGTGATAAGAAGTCATCTTTTTGCTCATCAGTCAGTTTATTGAACTCATCGGCTATTGCCATGATCAGTTTTGACCTGCTTCTAGCCAGAACTGTGTTGGTGAGGTGAGTTATTGATACTAAATTATCGTCTTTTGTTGGCGGTTCTACTAAGAAGTGTTGCAGGAACGAGGCGTTTGAGATAGTTCCGGTCGTAAACAGAAAGAAACGAAGGTTTGCTTCGGTTTTACCATCACGATTATAGCGGTCAAGCCAGATGCGAACTGACTTCCAAAAATCAGTAGACAGGTCGGTTAGAGTATCCCCATTCCCCTTGTGTTTGAGCGATGCCAGTGTTTTGACACCATCAGAATTGACGAAGTCTAGATCATCATCTTTTTCGATCAAAACCGATGTATCTTCTGGCCACTGTAGAAGTTTAAGTAGCGCAAAACGAGGCTGATAGATATACCCTAAGCCCTGTTCACCAGCAGCGTATTGATCGCTAGTTGCTCCGGTCATGTTTAGTCCCTGCGTGGATTGCTTTTCAGCTGTATGGCAAAATGACTCACGAAAGCAACGAGCTACCATCCAACGTTTGGCGATAAGTATCACAGTATCTGTATTGACTAAAAACAATACCACTGTGTTTCCTGCGTGAATAGAAAAAAGTAAGTACCTGGGGATGCTAAATGTGAAGTGAATGGCTTCCACTTTATCGGTAACTTAATCTCACTCTTCAAAACATGTATGTTGAACCTAGATGATAGTCACAACTGATAAATCAATAAGTTACCTATATATGCTTGTTAAATGATGCTCATAACGTACAAAAAACCGTTTACCAAACTGTCCCCTTATATAACTCCGCTGTGACAAGCTTAAATGGGCATAAAGATCCGCTCCTGGCACAAAGCGGAGCTATTGAGGAGTCGTGTGGTCTGTTACAGGCGAGGCGCGGACGCTTAACTCTGGCTTGATAAAATGGCATTAGAACCGAACAGTTGTCACTATCCGGCAATGGGCATTGAATCAAAGGCCGAATATAGCCTCAATTTCTATTGAGAGGTCAGGTGAGAAGAGGCGACTGACTTCAACGAGCGAACTGGCTGGCAAGTAATCACCATAATTTCGATACAGTACTTTGCGTAGCTCATTGATCTCCTCAAAAGAGGTGATGAAGATGGTCACTTTGATTAGCGCCGAAAAATCTGTACCTTCTACGCTGGCGATTTTTCTGATTTGGCTGAATATTTCTTCAGCCTGCTCAGCAATGCCCTGGTGTTGGGCCGTGGTGCCAAACGCCGTCATGCCTGAAATATAGAGCGTGTTACTATGCTTTACTGAATGGACATAAGGGGCCTTTACTTCACCTAATTCAGAATAATTTTTTCTTATTAGGTTACTCATACCAATGATCCTTTTGAAAGGGAAGTAAGGCACAACTTTACCATTCCATTGTGAATATTCAACGTTGATTGGCATGATATAAAGTACGCAACGTCCTCTGGCACAAGGCCGACTGCCATATCTATCTACAGCCAGAACAACAATTTAAAATGTGATGTGAATCACACTTTGAATCGGGTGTAGCATTTGGGGCCTTATTGAGGGCCTCATTTCAATTTTTAAAATAAAATTACTTTAAATTCAATTTAATACATTAGAATCCGCATCCAGTCAGAGGAGCCATATTTAAGAAGCCTGCTTAAGGAAACTTGAGCGGGCTTTTTGCTTTTTAGCTTTTCGGTAAATCCACCTGACATGCAGGTGGATACTTTACAGACTGGGTATTATCAGAACTGGTAGCTGGCGGTGAGGCTGACGTTACGCGGCTCACCATAGACGATAGAGCCTTCGACATTGGTATCGTAGGTTTTATCGAACAGGTTGTTGATGTTGCCCTGGATGGCGAAGTTCTTCGTTACCTGGTAGCGAGTGAATAAATCCACCAGCGCGTAGCTTCCCTGTTCTGCACGGAACGTGCCGTATGGCGTCACGGTATCGCTATACACGCGATTCTGCCAGTTAACTCCACCCCCCACGGTCAGTGCCGGCAGGGCAGGCAGGTTATAACGGGTGAACAATTTTACCGTAGTACGCGGCAGGTTCGGATTGACGGCATTGCCTTCGTTGTCATCCGCAACGTACCGCGTTGCACCGAAAGTCATCTGCCAGTTATCCGTGATCGCACCGTTTACTTCGAATTCAACGCCTTTGCTGACCGTTCCATCCATCGCTTTATAGGCGGTGTCGCCATTGCTACCGGCGATTGGTACGCCGGTTGATTGCGCCACGTTATCCTGCTCAATGCGGAATACAGCGAGGGTGGTGGTTAAACGGCTGTTCATCCAGTCTGATTTCAGACCAACCTCGTAGTTGTTGCCGGTAATCGGGGCGAGATATTTACCGGAACTGTCGCGTTTGTTTTGCGGCTGGAAGATAGAGGTATAGCTGGCGTAAGTGGACCAGTTATCATCGATGTCATAAACCAGACCCGCATAGGGCGTAGTGTGGTTTTGTTCCATGCTGTAGGTCAGGGTATCGATACGCCAGTTGGTATAACGCGCGCCGACGATCAAATGCAATGGGTCGGCCAGCGAAATGCGTGTCGCGGCATACAGCGATTTCATGTGCGTGGTATCGTCCTGGGCCAGCGATTGTGGATTCCAGTTGGTTTCCGGGAAGTTACCGTCGTAGGTATAGAAGCTACCTATTTCGTTAGGGAATACATTTGCCCACGAGCTTTCATAACGGTTATTTTGCTTGCTGTAACTGCCGCCCAGCATCAGGTTATGCTGACGACCAAACAGGTCGTAGCCACCATCGGCAAAGAGATCGACGGCATCGACTTTACGTTTCCCGCTGTTCCAGCCTGTTCCACCAACGTAATCATAGCCCGGTCCATAGTTGCCATAGGGACCAATCAGTGTGCCGTCAGCTTTATTAACGTAAGCGTCGACGTACATCATCTTGCTGTCGAACTTGACCTCGGAGTGTGTGGCATTCAGGGTTGTTTGCCAGGTATCCGCGAAACGCTGTTTGAGTGTCACGAAGACTTTGTTGATGTTCTTGTCATTGTAGGTCCAGTCCGGCGAGGTACTGCGCGAGCGGTCGTAGCTGTTTTTGCTGCCATCGGTATTCCAGCGCGGCAAGCCGCCCCAGGTTGGACTGTTGATATCAATACGCTGGTATTCGTAACCTGCCGACAGGCTGGTGGTGTCGCCCAGATCGGCATCGACAATCCCCGAGAAAAACATTTTTTCATTGTTGTAGCGGTCAAGCCAGGAATCGTTATTTTGATAACCTGCCACGATGCGAGCGCGCACGTTGCCGTCTGCCGTCAATGGGCTTTGCAAATCAGTCACATAGCGTTGCTTATTCCAACTGCCGTATTCCGCGGAGACATTCCCCGTGAACTCGCGGCTGGTTGCATGTTTACGGATCATGTTAATCGATGCCGAAGGATTCCCCGTGCCGGTCATTAACCCGTTTGCACCACGAACCACTTCTACACGTTCAAACAAAGCTGTGTCAGAAAGGGCATCGCCGAGATTCCAACGGGATTCAAAATAGGTCGGGATCCCATCGATCATGTAGTTATCGATCTGGAATCCGCGAGAAAAATAGCTGCTGCGGTCAGAGTCCGCCTGGCTTTTGCTGATCCCCAGAGTGTTGTCCATCACATCGCCCAGTGTCTGGAGCTGCTGATCTTCCATACGCTGTTGGCTGACGATGCTGACGGATTGCGGGATATCTCGCTGTGTCATCTGCATTTTTGTGCCTGCGGATGTCGATTTAACGCTGTAATCCTGCTCATCACTGGATGTGGCGGAGGCTGAACCATCAACGATCACCGTCTCTTCTGCGGAGGCGGCGAGGCTGGTACAAGGCAATAACGCCGCCGCGATGCAGGCAGTCAGGAGGGATGGGACAATGGCAGAACGATGCTGTTCGTCCCTATAGTGTGTTGTGAAAGACATCGGAAAGTCCTTGATAATTATTAATATTAAGTTCGAATCACGTGAGTGCGTAATGAACCCTTTGGCTGTTAATTATTTTTCTTGCATGAGAATGCAAATGCGAAATATACGCATTCATATTCAATGTGTAAACAAATGCTACGCATAAATGAAATATTGTTTCAGTACTATGTCTGAGCGATAGCGCCGGGAAATGGTTATAAGAACAGCACTGGCAGGGCTTTTTGCTTAAAAAATCGAGGGTTAAAGTTGAAAGAGCGTGAGTAACTCGCTCATACTCTATACTCGCAGAGTCACCCGGCGTAGCATGGCACAACGCATGGGCTCTTAATGAAAAAGGAAAACGTCGTGGCAGAAGAAACTATATTCAGCAAAATTATTCGTCGTGAAATTCCGTCGGACATCGTATACCAGGATGAGCTGGTCACTGCGTTTCGTGATATTTCACCTCAGGCACCAACGCATATTCTGATCATCCCGAACGTTTTAATCCCAACCGTCAACGATGTGACGGCAGAGCATGAGCAGGCGCTGGGACGAATGATCACAGTGGCGGCGAAAATCGCTGAGCAGGAAGGCATTGCCGAAGATGGATACCGTTTGATTATGAATACCAACCGTCACGGCGGTCAGGAGGTGTATCACATTCATATGCATCTGCTGGGTGGACGTGCGCTTGGTCCAATGCTCGCGCATAAAGGTCTTTAATAATGACCAGAGGATGCATTGCGCTTACGTTGGGTCTGCTGTTGCTGGCTGGCTGCCGTTCACACCCGGAAATTCCGGTCAGTGATGAACAGTCTCTGGTGATGGAATCAACAATACTGGCGGCGGGTATCACCGCAGAGCCGCCTGAGTTAACAACGTCTGATATTCAGGCCTCTGCATCCTCACGACTCTATAACGAAAGACAAGAACCTGTCACCGTTCATTATCGGTTTTACTGGTATGACGCCAGAGGGCTGGAGATGCACCCTCTGGAAGCGCCACGCAGCATCACTATTCCGGCTCGTTCGTCGGTAACGCTGTACGGCAGCGCCAATTATCTGGGGGCGCACAAGGTTAGGCTTTATCTTTATTTGTAAGGGGTGAATCGTGAAGATCAAAATGAATCGCTACGCATTGATTGCCGCGCTGGCGATGTTTCTCTCTGGCTGTGTGGCTCAACGTGAGCCAGCGCCGGTAGAGGAAGTGAAGCCGGTGCCGGAACAACCCGTGCAACCGCAACAGCCAGTTCCGGTGGTACCAACGGTGCCAACCATACCGCAGCAGCCGGGTCCGATTGAGCACGAGGACCAAACGGCGCAGCCAACCCCACGTCAGCGTCATTATGACTGGAACGGGGCAATGCAGCCGATGGTCGGCAAAATGCTGCAGGCTGAGGGTGTGAAAGCTGGGGGTGTACTGCTGGTTGATAGCGTAAATAACCGTACCAACGGCTCGTTAAACGCAGGTGAAGCCACCGAGACTTTGCGAAATGCACTGGCGAATAATGGTAAATTTACCCTGGTTTCTGCGCAGCAGTTGGCAGTAGCCAAGCAGCAGTTAGGTCTGTCGCCGAACGACAGCCTGGGAACACGCAGCAAAGCGATTGGTATTGCCCGTAACGTTGGCGCTCAGTATGTGCTCTATTCCAGCGCTTCTGGTAACGTCAATTCACCTGCTCTGCAAATGCAATTAATGCTGGTACAAACTGGCGAGATAATCTGGTCAGGTAAAGGTGCCGTTCAGCAACAATAACAGACTGACGCGCGATGAGGTTCTGTCGCGCTATTTCCCGCAGTATCATCCCGTCGTCTCCAGCCAAAGCGGTTTGAGCGGCGGGAGCTGCATCATCGAACATCAAGCCCACCGTTTAGTGCTGCGCTGTCATCACGATCCTTACGCGCCAGAATCGCATTTTCTACGTCAGTATCGCGCGTTAAAACATCTGCCTGAGAATCTTGCCCCCAGACCTCGTTTTTATACGCGGGGATGGATGGCAGTCGATTTTTTTCACGGTAAGGTAGAATCCAGATTACCGGAAGCCGACGAACTCGCAGGCTTGCTGTATTATTTGCATCAGCAACCCCGTCTGGGCTGGCGAATCAACCTGTTGCCACTGCTCGAACAGTACTGGCAGTGTAGCGATCCGGCGCGCCGAACGCCGCGCTGGTTGCAACTGCTAAAGCGACTAAGAACCAAAGGTGAGCCGCATCCCTTACGTTTGGGACCATTGCATATGGATGTTCACGGCGACAATATTGTACGCACGGCGTCGGGACTGCGGTTAATCGACTGGGAATACGCCGGAGACGGTGATATTGCTCTTGAACTCGCGGCAGTGTGGGCCGCGGATGAATCCCAGCACCGACAGTTGGTCGATGCCTATGCCAAACATGCGCATATTGAACCCGATGCCCTGTGGCGGCAGGTCAGACGTTGGCAGCTGTGGGTGATGATGCTGAAGGTGGGATGGTTTGAGTATCGCTGGCAACAAACCGGCGATCGGCAATTTATCAGGCTGGCCGATGAAACCTGGCGGCAGCTAACAATAAAAGGATAAGGAGAGCAGTGTGGGCCCAGTAATGTTGGATGTCGAAGGGTATGAGCTGGACGCTGAAGAGCGTGAGATTCTGGCGCATCCACTGGTAGGCGGGTTAATCCTCTTTACCCGAAATTATCATGACCCGGAACAGCTACGTGAACTGGTTCGCCAGATCCGTGCCGCGTCGCGCAATCATCTGGTAGTGGCAGTGGATCAGGAAGGGGGACGCGTCCAGCGCTTTCGTGAAGGTTTTACCCGTCTGCCTGCGGCGCAATCTTTTGCTGCACTGCATGGGCTGGAAGAGGGGGGCAAACTGGCTCAGGAAGCTGGATGGCTGATGGCCAGTGAAATGATCGCAATGGATATTGATATTAGCTTTGCGCCCGTTCTGGATGTGGGACATATCAGTGCTGCGATTGGTGAACGTTCTTATCATGCCGAACCCGCGAAAGCGTTGGCGATGGCAACCCGCTTTATTGATGGCATGCATGCGGCTGGAATGAAAACGACCGGTAAACACTTCCCAGGACATGGTGCAGTGACGGCGGATTCGCATAAAGAAACGCCAACCGATCCGCGTCCGGAAGCCGAGATCCGTGCGAAAGATATGTCGGTATTCCAGACGTTAATCACTGAAAACAAACTGGATGCAATTATGCCGGCGCACGTCATTTACAGTGATGTAGACCCGCGACCCGCAAGCGGCTCACCCCACTGGCTGAAAACAGTGCTTCGCCAGGAGCTCGGTTTCGATGGCGTGATTTTCTCCGACGATTTGTCGATGGAAGGCGCAGCAATTATGGGGAGCTACGCAGAGCGCGGGCAGGCATCACTGGATGCAGGTTGTGATATGATCCTGGTCTGCAATAATCGTAAGGGTGCGGTCAGTGTTTTAGATAATCTGTCGCCGATCAATGCAGAACGTGTTACACGTTTGTATCATAAAGGTTCATTTTCACGTCAGGAACTGATGGACTCGGCTCGCTGGAAGACAGTAAGCGCCCAGCTCAACCAGCTTCATGAGCGTTGGCAGGAAGAGAAAGCAGGTCATTAACGCAAGTTTGGCGAGGATGCGATGATTATCTATTTACACGGTTTTGACTCTAACAGTCCGGGCAACCACGAGAAAGTATTGCAACTGCAATTCATTGACCCGGATGTCAGGCTGATTAGCTACAGTACGCGGCATCCTAAACATGATATGCAGCATCTGCTGAAAGAAGTGGACAAAATGTTGCAGCTTAATGTGGATGATCGACCATTGATTTGCGGCGTTGGGTTGGGGGGGTATTGGGCTGAGCGGATTGGTTTCCTGTGTGATATTCGTCAGGTGGTGTTTAACCCTAACCTGTTCCCGTATGAGAATATGGAAGGGAAAATCGACAGGCCGGAAGAGTATGCTGATATCGCTACAAAATGTGTGACCAACTTCCGCGAGAAGAATCGCGATCGCTGCCTGGTTATTCTGTCGCGCCATGATGAAGCCCTGAACAGCCAGCGTTCGTCGGAGGAACTGCATCATTACTATGAAATTGTATGGGATGAAGAACAAACCCATAAATTCAAAAATATCTCCCCACATTTGCAGCGAATCAAAGCGTTCAAGACGTTAGGTTAATCCTTATTGAGCGTTTAAAAAAACAGCCGCCAGGCTAATGCTCGTCAGTTACGAACGTATGGTGAACATGTGATTCTGGCTCAGGGTTCCGTTCACCTCAGTGGTGTCATTTCTCTGAAGCGCAGATACCTGTGAACGTGCAAGGGAGGCTCACCGCCGCCTCCCTTGCAACCCAGGCTCCCGGCGGGAAAATCGTCGCTGCGCGAGTTATTCGTCTTATGCCGTCTGCCTGTCGGGTCGGGGTCGAGCCTGCGTCCATGCAGGCCGTCCCCTCTGCCCGCATCCCTGCGGGCAGACCCGGTCAGCCGTCAACGTCTCATCGATTTTCAGCCGGACCGGGGCCATCGCTTCAACGCACTGACTTCCAGTTAAATCTTTTTTGCTGTTTAAACAAAAAACGCAGATGGTCAGGTGTGGGCTGGTCCGGCTGAAAATTGCCGACGTGTTTCCGTAAGGCCGGGAGAGCCAGCATGGATGCTGGCTCAGGGCGCGCTTTGCAAGGACGCTTCCTCGCGCCCGGCCCGGTAGCCTGGAGGAATAAGCGGAGGGTATTGCGCAGCAACAATTTTCCTGCCGGGAGCCGGGATTGTAAAGGGCGTGGCGGAGAACGCCCTTTACACGTTCACAGGAATCGGTGCTTAAGAGAAATGATGAGCATGAGGTGAACGGAACTCTTTCTCCGA
Organism: Citrobacter sp. Igbk 14; assembly: GCF_028069825.1. Classification (NCBI taxonomy): domain Bacteria; kingdom Pseudomonadati; phylum Pseudomonadota; class Gammaproteobacteria; order Enterobacterales; family Enterobacteriaceae; genus Citrobacter; species Citrobacter sp. Igbk 14. Next base: position 73,191 of record NZ_JANEWM010000011.1, on the reverse strand, counting down.
GATAGCATGTTCTTTACCTCGGCCAGCACAGGTTGAAGCTTTCTGAAACTGAGGCGCTAACTGACTGGCATTACAGCCTTCGGGCTGGTTTTTTTGTCCTAAAAGTTTGCGTTGTCTATCTTTTCAGCATCAAAACTTGATACACATCAATTTTGGTATGACCAATGCACCGTTCGTGTTATTCTCAGTCTCGAAGAACATTTTCATTATCGTAACTTGTTGTTAATTAAAGGCTATGCGAATAACTTTTAATTAACAATTGGTTAATAAATTTGAGGGGGTCACGTTGACTACACCATTGAAAAGGATCGTGATTGTCGGCGGCGGTGCTGGCGGACTGGAAATGGCGACGCAGTTGGGTAAAAAACTGGGTCGTAAGAAGAAGGCAAAAATCACGCTGGTAGACAGAAACCACAGCCACCTGTGGAAACCGTTGCTGCACGAAGTGGCAACAGGATCGCTGGATGAAGGTGTTGATGCGCTGAGCTATTTGGCGCATGCCCGTAACCACGGGTTCCAGTTCCAGTTGGGGTCGGTGATGGATATCGATCGTGAAGCGAAGACTATCACGATTGCTGAGCTGCGAGATGAGAAGGGCGATCTGCTGGTCCCCGAGCGTAAAGTGCCGTATGACACGCTGGTGATGGCGCTGGGCAGTACGTCCAACGATTTCAACACGCCAGGCGTCAAAGAAAACTGTATTTTCCTCGATAACCCGCACCAGGCGCGTCGCTTCCACCAGGAAATGCTGAATCTGTTCCTTAAGTATTCCGCAAACCTGGGCGCGAACGGCAAAGTGAACATCGCTATCGTCGGTGGTGGTGCAACGGGGGTAGAACTCTCCGCTGAGCTGCACAATGCGGTAAAACAGTTGCATAGCTATGGTTATAAAGGGCTGACCAACGAAGCGCTGAACGTCACACTGGTGGAAGCCGGTGAACGTATTCTGCCAGCGTTGCCGCCACGGATCTCCAGTGCTGCGCATAACGAATTAACCAAACTGGGCGTACGTGTACTGACTCAGACGATGGTAACCAGCGCTGACGAAGGTGGGTTGCATACCAAAGAGGGTGAGTACATCAAAGCCGATCTGATGGTGTGGGCAGCAGGTATCAAAGCGCCAGACTTTATGAAAGAAATTGGTGGTCTTGAAACCAACCGTATCAACCAGTTGGTGGTTGAACCGACCCTGCAGACGTCGCGTGATCCGGACATCTATGCGATTGGTGACTGTGCTTCCTGTGCGCGTCCGGAAGGGGGTTTTGTGCCGCCGCGTGCCCAGGCTGCGCACCAGATGGCATCCTGCGCGATGAACAACATTCTGGCACAGATGAACGGTAAACCGCTGAAAGCGTATCAGTATAAAGATCACGGTTCTCTGGTTTCTCTCTCCAACTTCTCTACCGTGGGTAGCCTGATGGGGAATCTGACACGTGGCTCAATGATGGTGGAAGGGCGTATTGCGCGCTTTGTCTATATTTCACTGTACCGTATGCACCAGATTGCGCTGCATGGTTACTTCAAAACCGGCCTGATGATGTTGGTTGGCAGCATTAACCGTGTGATTCGTCCGCGTCTTAAACTGCACTAATACTGGCTTGTAATGCCGGATGAAATGCTTCATCCGGCACTTTCTTTCAGAGTTCTCTGAATCATGCTGCTTTCCCCCCTATCCCCGCGATTTTCATCCGTAATCTGATTGGCATTATTTACCTTCTGTTGCAAAGTTGTTGCTAATAGCAAAAAAGGAGGAAGTCCCGTGAATAAATCAATGTTGGCGGGTATAGGGATTGGCGTAGCTGCTGCGCTGGGTGTGGCAGCGGTGGCCAGTCTAAACGTTTTTGAGCGTGGCCCACAGTTTGCACAAGTCGTCTCTGCAACACCGATTAAAGAAACGGTAAAAACACCGCGCCAGGAGTGTCGTAACGTGACGGTTACTCACCGTAAACCTGTACAGGATGAAAACCGTATCGCCGGTTCCGTGCTGGGCGCGGTTGCCGGGGGCGTAATTGGTCATCAGTTTGGTGGTGGACGCGGAAAAGACATTGCGACCGTTGCCGGTGCGTTAGGTGGCGGTTATGCAGGTAACCAAATTCAGGGTTCAATGCAGGAAAACGATACGTACACGACCACACAACAACGTTGTAAAACAGTGTATGACAAATCAGAAAAAATGCTGGGCTACGACGTCACGTATAAAATTGGCGATCAGCAGGGCAAAATCCGGATGGATAAAGATCCCGGTACGCAAATTCCGCTGGATAACAACGGCCAGTTGGTTCTGAATAACAAGGCGTAAAATAGCGTTATCCTGAACATTAGCCCCCCATCGCTCAGGCTGGGGGGCTTTTTTTATTAGAAGGTTAAGGCATAGTTCAAACCAAAGGTGCGACCCCGGCCTTTGTATTCATATAAGGATGGACTGCCATAAGTCGGGCTGTAGAGTAACGGTGCACGCTGTCCCCAGAGGGTGGTGTACTCTTCATTCAGCAGGTTCTCAACGCTAAAGGTCAATTTACCCAGTGGGAGCTGATAGCTGCCGATAAAGTCCATCGTATTGTACCCATCCAGTTTGTTGCCACTGGCGTCGCTCAGGTCAAATGTCTGCTGACTCTGTACTCGCAGCGACCACGGTTCCGGTGCCCAGCCAACCCATGCGGTGGCTTTAGATGGCGAAGCCAGAGTGACATCCCATTTTTGCCATTTACCGTTTTTCTTCACTTCTGATTTAATGATGTTGAAGTTACTTCCCAGACTCCAGTCCGTATCAGCAATGAAATAATCCACCGCGCCTTCAAGGCCATAAATACGGCGATCGTCGGGCTTTACGTTAATGGTCATATCGTCGCGGTTAACGACGATCGATTTATCAGACGTGGAATAGTAAGCGGCGAGCTGTGTACGCAGATTATCGCCGGTGTAGCGCCACCCCAGTTCGTAAGAGTTAACTTTAATGCCTTCCAGGCGTGAATCCGCTACGTTAACGCTGCGCTGGAGCTGATAATGATCGCCAACCAGCGAGTAGGTACCGTTGCCGTAGTATTTTCCGGGGTCGGGAAGTTCCACACCTTGAGAGAAGTTGAACCAGGTCTGCTGGCGGTCGGTCAGGTGTGCGAGGATGCCCGCGTTAAACAGGAAGTTATCATAATCTGCTTTGCCACCCGGAATACTATCTGCAGAGTTCGCCAGGCCCGTGGCGATGCCTTGCTGCTGCGTATAGCCGACAAAATCATCAACGCGGTTTTCAGTCCACTGGTAGCGGATACCGCCGCTAAGCGTAAAGATGTCATTAATGTCGTAGCTGTTTTGCAGGAAAGGCGCAAAGTTGGTGATGCTGTAACCGGGATAGCGCCCGGTGGTGTAGGCCGTTCGGTTATCCATACCGCCGGAGGGGAGAGAATAAGCCAGATCGAAGAATTCTTGATTGGAATCGAATGTTTCGTGATCGGCGTCGATCCCCCATGTCAGCTCCCAGTTTTCCATCAGCTGGCTGTTGAGGGTGATTTTGGCACCAAACTGGTCAGTATCCTGTTGTGATGCGGAGAAACTGGTGACCTTACCTTTGCTCAGCGTAGGGAAAGGATAGAATTTTAGTGATTCGTCACGGTAATAGATCTGGCTGACCAGATTCTGGCCGAAGAAATTAGCATCGGAATATTGCAGACTGATCAGATGCCGTTCCGTGCCGGGGATTCGGTCGGAATTAAGACCGCTACTGGTATTAGCGTTACCGGTTCCCGTCACGGCTGACATGTTCTCGCCGAGATTCAGTCCGTAGTCGTCATCGCCCTGGCTTTTGTAGTACTGCGTAACCAACTGCAGCTGGCGGTCGTCATCAAGCTCAATCGTCCCGGTACCCATCAGGTCCAGGCGGTCGGAATGCTGCAAACCGGTTTGGGTATTATCGAGCATTAAGGCGTCGTGGTTGGCATCATACCACCCCCCAAACCGTTGATAAGCGACAGACATGCGTCCGGATGCGCGGTCGGTTCCTCCGCTAACTGCGGCGGCAACCCGTTCGTCATGATCGTTACTGTTGTTGAATCCGCTTTTGCTGCCCAGCTCGAGTTCAACTTCACGCTTAGGCTGACCTTTTTTGGTGACGATGTTGATCAAACCACCGGTACTTCCGCCGCCATACAGCGATGTTGCCCCGGAGATAACTTCAATGTGTGCAATATTAAACGGATCAATGGAGTCGAGCTGACGGCTGTCAGTGCGGGAAGAGTTGAGACGAACACCGTCAATAAGCACAACGATGGCGCGACCACGCATGTTCATCCCGTAGTTGGTCCGTCCCTGGCTGCTGACGTCGATTCCGGGGATCAACTGAGCAAGAACATCCTTAAACTCTTTCCCCCCCTGAACCTGCTGTTCAATCTCTCTGCCTTCGATAACCCATGTAGTTTGTGCCATTTGAGACACGGTACGTTGACTACGGTTGGCGCTGACGATGAGATCTTCTTCTTCTGCCGCCATTGCCGGTAGGGTTAAAGACAGTAACAGAGGATTGAGCACCCAGAGATGCTTATTCATTTGTATTCCTTATAAAATTTGTTGGTCTGCTTTTATTTTTACGGCGATAGAAACCGATCGTTACATTATGAAATGGGCATTAAAACAAATGCGAATATTGCTGATAATGATTGACATTATCAATGTATTTTACAAAAGAAATGCATTAACCCAATGAAAACAATAAAGAATGTAGGGGTTAAGAAGTGCCGTTATCACCGGGAACGGCGTAAGATCCCGGTGATGACAGTAAGACGTGGGGAGTGTGGAGAAGGTTAATCTTTAATCAGTTCAGGCCACAATCGTAACGTGGTGTGCGCGATCTGCATCAGTTTTTCGAATGTGGCTCCTTCGCGGGCGCTGATCGACATACCCTGCAAAATACAGTTCAGATACTCAGCCAACTTTTGTACATCGCAGTGTGCCGGTATTTCACCATGTTCCTGTCGTTGATGCAGAAACTGAGCCAGCGTCTGCTCCTGCATGGCGTGACGGGATTTAACCGTGTGCGCAATATCCCGGGAGGAGGCGGCCAGCGTAGCGGATGTGTTAATCATAAAACATCCCGCGGGCGTGTCTTTGCTGGTGAAGCAGGTCGCTATTGCGGTGAAATAGTCCTCAAGTGCGGATTCGAGGCTTTTTTCTTCACAAAACAGTTGGGCTTCGTGTTTTGCCGCGAAGCGACTGATATAGCGGTCCAGCACGGCACGAAACAGTCCTTCCTTATTGGTAAATTCTGCATACAGCGTAGGCGCTTTTGCCCCGGTTGCTTCTACGAGATCGGCGAGCGATGTCGCTTCATATCCGTGCTGCCAGAAGAGTGTCATGGCCTTATCAAGCGCGGCTTCCCTGTCGAACACTTTTGGTCGGCCACGGCTTTTTTTTGCACAACTTGTCATTTCAGTTGTCATGGTGCCGTTGTACCTGGTTGGGTTTATTGAATAACCATTATAAAAATAATCACGCAGACACTCCAGTGCATTCACGATAAAAATAATTCAATGCTATTGATATGAAAAATAAGGCCTTTATTTTTTAAATAACAATCGTTATAAAAAAATGTTGACGTGTGACTTGGATCACATCTATGATTTACCTATCGATCGTTAAGTTAATCGCTTACGGCATATATTCATCTGCTAAAGGTCACTATCATGAAAAACGTAAAAACTCTTTTTGTCGCTGCTGTCCTGAGCTCACTTTCATTTGCAAGCTTTGCCGCTGTTGAAGTTCAGGCTACACCTGCAGGCCAACAGAAAGTCGGTATTATCTCTGCCAACGCCGGGACTAACTTAGGTTCTCTGGAAGATCAACTGGCACAGAAAGCCGATGAAATGGGTGCGAAGTCATTCCGTATTACTTCTGTTACCGGTCCTAACACCCTTCACGGGACTGCAGTTATCTACAAATAAGTTGTAAACCCTCGCATGCCACTGCGAATTCAATAAAAAACCCCCGCGGGAACAAACCGGCGGGGGTTTTTTTATAACCTGAATTTACAGCGTTTGTGCGGGAACATCGTGGTGGCGTGTCACGTCTACCGGCATGCCTGAGCGTAGCTCCATTGCATGCTCCATTACAGCGGCGTCTGTCTGTGCCGCATTTTTAAAGCTCTGCATTGATGAATTCAACACGATTGGCAGTAACTGCGGGTCGTCATTAATCTTTTCTGACAGCGGTTGGTGTACTTCAACCAGGCGCATACCGTTAGGTTCAACGGAGGCTTTAATCGGCGTGTTGATGATGTTCACTTTGGTTCCCGGCGTAACCTGACGGAATAAGGTTTCAATATCACCGTCACGCAGGCGAATACACCCAGAACTGACACGCATACCGATGCCAAAATCCGCGTTGGTCCCATGCAGCAAATACACACCGCCGTAAGCCGCTAAGCGGATAGCATGATGCCCCATCGGGTTATCTGGCCCGGCAGGTACTACAGCAGGGAGGTCGATACCATTGGCTTTATACCGTGCGCGGATATTCGCCGTTGGTGTCCAGGTCGGGTTGGCACGCTTATCAGAGATGGTGGTGACCATTGTTGGGGTCAGGGTGTCGCCGCCTAACTGGCCAATGCCAATGGGATACACGGTCACCGATTTTGTCCCTGGCTGGTAATAGTAAAGACGCAGTTCGGCGAGGTTAATGACAATCCCTTCGCGTGGGGCATCCGGCAGCAGAGTTTGCAATGGGATGGTTAAAACACTGCCCGGGCGAGGTACGTATGGATCGACGCCGGGGTTAGCCTGCAGCAGCGCTAAAAAGCCGACGTTGTATTTTTTCGCAATGGCTTCCAGCGATCCGCCGTTGTTTTCGACAACGTGAGTGGCATTTTCACCCACCAGTTTACTGCCTGGCGGCGGGAGCGGCCAGGTATTCGCTTTAGCCGGAAGCGCTAACGCGACGGTCGCCGCGAGCGTAAAAAGCGTTAGCCAGCGAGAGAGTTGTTTATTGTTTAACATCACCATAAATCCATTGTTTTTACGTGGTTTTTATAATGTAAAAGTAAACAGGAATTATGGCGGTTTGCTGTGTCGGGAAGTGCAGGGAAGTGCAAAGAGTTTGTAAATTCATCGGCCGGGTAAGCACCGCGCTCACCCGGCAGGAACGCTACGCTATGGCGTTTTCTTCAAGTTGACGCATAAATTGACGTACCCAGTCGATACGGGTTTTACGCTCGCTCAAATCTTGCATGAACTTCAGCCGGGTTGGGCCATCCAGACGGAAGTGTTGGGGTTGCTTTTGTAATAAGCCAATCAGCCACACCGGGTTGACGTGGTTCTTCTCGGCAAACTCAATCGTCCCGCCTTTTTCATTGCCTTCTAGCTTTCTGATACCCAGTTTTTGCGCTTGCTGGCGCAAACGGGCAATATCCAGCAGCGTACGGGCCGGGTCAGGCAACAAACCAAAACGGTCAATCAGTTCAACTTTAATCTCTTCCAGCTCGTTTTCGCCTTTTGCACTGGCAATACGCTTGTAGAACGACAGTCGCGTATTCACATCGGGAATGTAGTCATCTGGCAGTAACGAAGGCATCCGCAGCTCGACTTCAGTTTGCTGGTTGGTAAGATCTTCGAGCGACGGTTCGCGTCCCTCTTTTAGCGCATCAACCGCATTTTCCAGCAGTTCCATGTACAGTGAGAAGCCGATGGTTTCCATCGAACCGCTCTGATCTTCACCCAAAAGTTCTCCCGCGCCGCGGATCTCGAGGTCGTGAGTGGCCAGCGCAAAACCTGCACCCAAATCTTCCAGTGAGGCAATTGCCTCAAGGCGTTTTTGTGCATCGGTGGTCATCGCTTTCGGATGCGGCGTCAACAGCCAGGCATAGGCCTGATGGTGTGAACGTCCCACGCGGCCGCGTAGCTGGTGCAATTGTGCCAACCCGAAATGGTCAGCGCGCTCGATAATAATGGTGTTAGCGGTTGGAATGTCGATCCCGGTTTCGATGATGGTGGTACACACCAGCACGTTGAAGCGCTGATGGTGGAAATCGTTCATCACACGTTCCAACTCGCGTTCGCGCATTTGCCCGTGTCCAATCCCGATACGTGCTTCCGGTACCAGCTCTGCCAGCCTGTCAGCGGTTTTCTGGATGTTTTCAACATCGTTGAACAGGTAGTAGACCTGCCCGCCGCGTAGCACTTCACGCAGGATAGCCTCGCGCACCACCAGATTGTCATACTCGCGCACAAAGGTTTTGACGGCCAAACGACGCGCTGGCGGTGTGGCGATAATTGACAGATCGCGCATGCCGCTCATCGCCATATTGAGCGTACGCGGGATAGGGGTTGCGGTCAGCGTCAGAATATCGACATCGGCGCGCATCGCTTTAATACGCTCTTTGTGACGGACACCGAAGCGGTGCTCTTCATCGACAATCAGCAGACCCAAATCTTTGAGTTTCACATCGCTTTGCAGCAGTTTGTGCGTGCCGATGAGAATATCGATTTTACCTTCGGCAACCTGCTCCAGAATCTGCGCTTGCTCTTTGGCGCTACGAAAACGGGACAGCATCTCAATGCGCACGGGCCAGTTGGCAAAGCGGTCACGGAAGTTGTCGAAATGCTGCTGAGCGAGCAGGGTAGTCGGCACTAAAACGGCCACCTGTTTGTGGTTCTCGACGGCGAGGAATGCGGCGCGCATCGCCACTTCGGTTTTGCCGAAGCCGACGTCACCACACACCAGACGGTCCATTGCCAGCGGTTGGCACATATCGCTGAGTACCGCGTTGATGGCCTGCGCCTGATCGGGTGTGGTTTCAAACGGGAAGCTGTCACAAAACAGCTGATACTGCTCGCGGTCGTGCTTAAAGGCAAAACCTTCTTTTGCCGCACGCTGGGCGTAAATATCCAGCAACTCCGCTGCGACGTCACGCACCTTCTCGGCGGCTTTCTGCCGGGCGCGCGACCAGGCATCTCCGCCAAGTTTATGCAGCGGAGCATTCTCTTCCGCGCCTCCGGCATAGCGGCTTATCAAATGCAACGATGACACCGGTACATACAATTTGGCGTCGTTGGCGTAGGTGAGCATCAGGTATTCGCCTGTAATGCCGCCTGCTTCCAGCGTGGTCATCCCGGCATAGCGACCCACGCCGTGCTCAAGATGCACGACGGGCTGCCCCGGATGCAGCTCAGCGAGGTTTCGGATCAATGTATCCGGGTTAATCGTGCGGCGGGAATCCTGGCGGCGGCGGGCCACGCGTTCCCCAAGCAGATCGCTTTCGCAAATCAGCGCCAGGTTGCGTTTGGTATCAATGAAACCATGTTCTGCCGCACCAATCATCAGATAACGACCGCTGTCGGCGGCTTCATCAAGGCGTAAAATACGTTTTGGCGCAACTTTGATGCGAGCCAGAAGTTCGCCGAGTGCTTCACGGCGGCCTTCACTCTCTACCGAGAAAATGACCGGACCGTTAAAGGTTTCCAGGAATTTACGCAGCGCATCCAGCGGCGATTTCTGTTGCGCTTGTACGGCGATGTCCGGCAGCTTCTGGAATCCCAGATTAGTGTTTGCCGCTTTGTTTGCCAGACTTTCGGTTTTGAGCTGGACGCGAGGCCAGCGTTTAAGTTCAGAAAAAAGCTCATCAACCCGTAGCCACAGCGATTCTGGCGGCAGCAGTGGGCGCATCGGATCGACACCCCGATTCTCAAAGCGTGACAGTGTATCTGCCTGGAAACGTTCTGCGCTGGTTTCAATATCACCGGTATTCACTAACAGCGTATTGGCAGGGAAGTAGCTGAACAGCGGTGGTAGCGGTTCACTGAAAAACAGCGGTTGCCAGTATTCAATCCCGGCAGGTAACGTGCCTTTGCTGACCTGCTGGTAAATATGTTCGGCGTCACGTTTAACTTCAAAGGTATCACGCCACTGGCTGCGGAACAGCTCAATGGCTGTTTTATCGGTAGGAAATTCGTGGGCAGGCAGCAAATTAATGGCGTCGACTTCTTCCAGCGTGCGCTGGGTGTCGGTATCAAACAGACGCAGACTGTCGATTTCGTCATCAAAGAAATCAAGGCGATAAGGCAGTTCACTGCCCATTGGGAACAAGTCCAATAACGCACCGCGTGTGGCGTATTCACCGTGCTCCATAACCTGATCAACATGGCGATAACCGGCGCTGTCCAGTTGCTCACGCAGGGTATCACGCGACAGGCGCTGACCCTTTTTCATCACCAGCGCATGACCGTGTAGATAGCTGTGCGGGCAGACGCGCTGCATCAACGTGTTGACCGGTACGATCAGCACACCGCGTTGCATCGCAGGCAGTTGATACAACGAGGAGAGTCGCGAGGAGATAATTTCCTGATGCGGGGAAAAACTGTCATAGGGCAGTGTTTCCCAGTCAGCCAGATTCATCACCATCTGGTCGGTAAACTGACGAATTTCATCATGCAGACGCAAGGCATTTTGCATGTCTGGCGCGATAAGCACCACGGGTCCCGGATGGTGTTCGGCGATTTCTGCGACCAGCGTCGCGCAGGCGGCACCGGTAAGTTCACCCAACTGGCGCTGATCGGAAGCGCCGGCTGGAAGCGTGTAACGATGTTGTTCAGGCATTCGGTTGTCAGGATCTCGTTTGGATATACGTCTGATAAGCAATGTTTCTTTATTATCCGTGATCGTTTCTCATAAGCAAATTGATTCGCCCCCGGATGGGGGCAAAAAGCGCGTAAGGTTTAGCGGGAAACGATGGAGAAAGACGGCGGTGAGAAGAGCAGGTCGGCAACGGTTTTTTGTGAAATCTTTCGAACCATTAGTCCGACCAGCGTACACAACAGTAAGCAGACGAACGGGTACATCAGTAGCAGGGCCAGCTCTACGTTTGCGGACCAGACGGTATGATTGAGTTTGGGAAGTAGCGTTAAGCTAATCAGTTCCACCAGAATTCGATGGGTGGTGTAGATGGCGATAGTATTGGAACCTATCACGCTTAATGGACTGGATGCACTCATGCCAAGACGTTGTTCAAATTGATAAAACAACTTCATGATGAGTACGATGGAAACAAGTGAGAGTAATAGCGAGATATTTGCCCGCCAGGCGATGACAGCCACCAGTGTACTCACCGTTACGATGACTGCGTGACGGCGCAGGGGAACGTCTTTGATCCACGTCATCAGCGTTGCGCCAAACCAGGCACCGAGACTGTACCAGGGCAAATTACGTATTACGCTGTTTAGCCCCCACCATGGGGTCGGGAAAAAGTTGATTGCCACACTCAGCAATGCAAACAGTCCCAGTAGCGGCAATGCCCAGCGGCTGAAGATCTTACACAAGACAAAATAGACAATCAGCGCATACAGATACCACAGACTGGTGCTGGCTGTGAGCATTCCCCGGGTAAAGTCTCCCAGTGAACCGGCATAGGCGGCATTGGCCGCATGGCCCAGGTCGCGTTGCGGAGCCAGCCAGTTATTGAGCGTGGTCAACGCCAGCCATTGCACGATTCCCCACAGTATCAGCACCCAGGCAATACTCCAGATACGCTTGTCTACACAGGTTGTCCACGGGACGTTTGCAATGTAGCGGCGGATCAGATAGCCCGAAATAAAGAAAAAGACTGGCATGCGAAACGGTGCCAGATACAGATTGAGGTAGATCCAGCATTTGGTTAGCACCTGTGAGAGTGGATGCTGAAAGGCGGTGAGATGGGGATAAAAGGTAATGACCGAGTGGTAAATAACTACCAGGCAGATACATAACCCTTTGATTTGATTAATCCATAACTCTTTTTTATTCATTGCAGTGGCGTATCCATAGTGTGTGAGATAGCCTGCCATCCTGCAAAACCCTGCCTTTGCTGTAATGCGTAACCGTCTGCTTTTTATTTTTTTAAGATAAAGATCAGGAACAAAGGATGAGGGAAAAGTGGGAACTTTAGCGAATTGATTTGGTTATACTTTTCAGAACAATGCTGACGAACACTTACGGTTCAGTCATTTACCCGTCCCGCTTTCGCTTATATACTCGTGACTTTGCTAACAGCAACCAGACGGATTTCATGTACCAACCTGTCGCTCTATTCATTGGCCTGCGTTATATGCGTGGGCGTGCAGCAGATCGCTTCGGTCGTTTCGTTTCCTGGCTCTCTACCATTGGCATTACTCTTGGGGTAATGGCGCTGGTCACGGTATTGTCGGTGATGAACGGTTTCGAACGCGAGCTGCAAAATAACATCCTTGGTCTGATGCCTCAGGCTATTCTCTCGGCTGAGCAAGGCTCTCTTAACCCGCAGCAGTTGCCGGAAAAAGCCGTGGTATTGAACGGCGTCAACCGTGTTGCGCCGCTAACAACGGGCGATGTGGTCCTACAGAGTGCGCGTAGCGTGGCGGTAGGGGTGATGCTGGGCATCGACCCGGCGCAAAAAGATCCGTTAACGCCGTATCTGGTCAATGTGAAGCAAACAGATCTCGAACCGGGTAAGTATAATGTCATCCTCGGTGAGCAGCTTGCCGGACAGTTAGGTGTGAATCGCGGCGATCAAATTCGCGTGATGGTGCCTTCTGCCAGCCAGTTTACGCCAATGGGACGCTTGCCGAGCCAGCGTTTGTTTACGGTGATTGGTACCTTTGCCGCCAATAGTGAAGTCGATGGTTATCAGATGTTGACCAACATCCAGGATGCGTCACGTCTGATGCGTTATCCGGCAGGCAATATCACCGGCTGGCGTCTGTGGCTAAATGAACCGCTCAAGGTTGATACGCTGAGTCAACAAACGTTGCCGCAAGGCACCAAATGGCAGGACTGGCGCGAGCGTAAAGGTGAGCTGTTCCAGGCTGTGCGGATGGAAAAAAATATGATGGGGCTGTTGCTGAGCCTGATCGTAGCGGTAGCGGCGTTTAATATTATTACCTCGCTGGGTCTGATGGTAATGGAGAAGCAAGGGGAAGTGGCGATTTTACAAACGCAGGGGCTCACGCCGCGGCAAATAATGATGGTGTTTATGGTTCAGGGGGCCAGTGCCGGGATTATCGGCGCGCTGCTGGGGGCCGTGCTGGGCGCGTTGCTTGCCAGCCAACTGAACAACCTGATGCCGATTATCGGCGTGCTGCTGGACGGTGCCGCGTTGCCTGTCGCTATTGAGCCGTTGCAGGTGATCGTTATTGCACTGGTGGCAATGGCCATCGCACTGCTGTCTACGCTTTATCCTTCCTGGCGCGCTGCCGCCACTCAACCCGCTGAGGCTTTACGTTATGAATAAGATCCTGTTGCAATGCGACAACCTGTGCAAACGCTATCAGGAAGGCACGGTGCAGACTGATGTTCTGCACGATGTCAGTTTTTGCGTCGGCGAGGGTGAGATGATGGCGATTGTCGGCAGCTCAGGCTCCGGCAAAAGTACATTGCTTCATCTGCTCGGCGGGCTGGATACGCCGACTTCCGGCGACGTCATTTTTAGCGGTCAACCGATGAGCAAACTCTCGTCAGCGGCGAAAGCGGAACTGCGTAATCAGAAGCTCGGATTTATTTACCAGTTCCACCATTTGTTGCCAGACTTTACCGCGCTGGAAAACGTGGCGATGCCGCTACTGATTGGCAAGAAGAAGCCGGCTGAAATTACCGAGCGCGCACGTGACATGCTGAAAGCGGTTGGGCTGGATCACCGTGCCAGCCACCGTCCGTCCGAACTCTCAGGCGGCGAGCGTCAACGTGTTGCGATTGCCCGTGCGCTGGTGAATAACCCGCGTCTGGTGTTGGCAGATGAGCCAACAGGTAACCTTGATGCGCGTAACGCGGACAGTATTTTTGAGCTTCTGGGTGAGTTGAACCGTTCTCAGGGCACAGCATTTCTGGTTGTGACGCACGATCTGCAACTGGCGAAGCGCATGAGCCGCCAGCTTGAAATGCGCGATGGTCGCCTGACGGCCGAACTGAGCCTGATGGGAGCAGAGTAATGGCTTCGCCTTTATCGTTATTGATTGGGTTACGTTTTAGCCGTGGTCGGCGGCGCGGTGGTATGGTTTCGCTGATTTCCGTCATCTCCACCATCGGTATTGCATTAGGTGTGGCGGTATTGATTGTCGGTTTGAGCGCCATGAACGGTTTTGAGCGCGAGTTGAACAACCGTATTCTGGCGGTTGTGCCGCACGGTGAGATAGAAGCGGTGAACCAGCCGTGGAATAACTGGCGGGAAGCGCTGGTCAACGTGCAGAAGGTACCGGGTATTGTCGCGGCTGCACCGTATATCAATTTCACCGGGCTGGTGGAGAGTGGGGCGAACTTGCGTGCCGTACAGGTAAAAGGCGTGGATCCGAAGCAGGAGCAACGTTTAAGTGCGCTACCGTCATTTGTGCAAAACCATGCCTGGGATAATTTCAAAGCGGGTGAGCAGCAGGTCATTATTGGCAAGGGGATTGCTGACGCGCTGAAGGTGAAGCAGGGGGATTGGGTGTCGATTATGATCCCCAATGCCAGCGCCGATCACAAGCTACAGCAGCCTAAACGTGTGCGTTTGCACGTTACCGGTATTCTGCAACTGAGCGGTCAGCTCGATCACAGCTTCGCCATGATCCCAATGGAAGACGCGCAGCAGTACCTGGATATGGGCTCCAGCGTTTCCGGGATTGCCCTGAAGGTCAACGATGTCTTTAACGCCAATAAGTTGGTCAGAGACGCCGGTGAAGTGACCAACAACTATGTCTACATTAAGAGCTGGATCGGTACTTACGGCTATATGTATCGCGATATCCAGATGATTCGCGCCATTATGTATCTGGCCATGGTGTTGGTGATTGGCGTTGCCTGTTTCAATATCGTTTCAACGTTAGTGATGGCGGTAAAAGACAAGAGCGGTGATATTGCGGTATTAAGAACGCTGGGGGCGAAAGACGGGCTGATCCGCGCTATCTTCGTCTGGTATGGACTGCTGGCGGGTCTGTTCGGTAGTCTGATAGGTGTGGTTATTGGTGTTGTTGTTTCTCTGCAGCTCACACCGATCATTAATGGTATTGAGGCGCTGATCGGCCATCAGTTTCTCTCGGGCGATATTTATTTTATTGACTTCCTGCCATCTGAATTGCACTGGCTGGATGTGATTTACGTGTTGGTGACAGCATTGTTGCTGAGTCTTTTGGCAAGTTGGTATCCGGCGCGTCGCGCCAGCAATATTGACCCTGCGAGAGTACTTAGCGGCCAATAACAACAATATATACACTAAGGCATTCATGCTGTCTCAAGGCGGCAAGCCCGAAAATCACCAGACGCATAAACAACGATGTGACGGGGTGTGAGGGTGCAGCCAACGCAGAGGCAGCCTGAAGGAAGACGTGTATCAAGGAGCGGTGATGTATTACGGGTTTGACATTGGCGGAACAAAAATTGCGTTAGGCGTCTTCGATAATCACCGTCGGTTGCAGTGGGAGAAACGTGTCCCTACGCCACGCGACAGCTATGACGCTTTCCTTGATGCGGTGTGCGCTCTGGTGACAGAGGCGGACCAGCGCTTTGGCGTTAAGGGGTCAGTAGGGATTGGTATTCCGGGCATGCCCGAGACCGAAGACGGCACGCTGTATGCGGCTAACGTTCCTGCCGCCAGTGGCAAACCGCTGCGGGCCGATCTCAGCGCACGACTGGATCGCGATGTGCGTCTGGATAATGATGCCAACTGTTTTGCACTCTCCGAAGCCTGGGACGATGAGTTCACCCAGTATCCGTTAGTCATGGGCTTAATCCTCGGCACTGGTGTCGGTGGTGGCCTGGTGCTTAACGGAAAGTCTATCACTGGACGTAGCTATATTACCGGCGAGTTCGGCCATATCCGTTTGCCTGTTGATGCGTTGACGTTGATGGGATTTGATTTCCCACTGCGTCGTTGCGGATGTGGTCAACTGGGGTGCATCGAAAGCTATCTTTCCGGTGGCGGATTTGCATGGTTGTACCAGCATTACTACCATCAACCTCTGGATGCCCGTGAAATTATCGCCCTCTGGGAGCAAGGCGATGAGCATGCGCGTGCGCATGTAGAGCGTTATCTGGATTTGCTGGCCGTTTGCCTGGGGAATATCCTGACTATCGTCGATCCAGATTTAGTGGTGATTGGCGGTGGCTTGTCGAACTTTACCGCTATTACGACGCAACTGGCGGATCGACTGCCACGTCATTTGCTGCCCGTTGCCCGTGTGCCGCGTATTGAGCAGGCACGACACGGTGATGCGGGTGGGATGCGCGGAGCCGCTTTCCTACATCTTACCGATTAATACAAAGAGGTTGTTATGCTGTCGCGTCGGGGTCATCGATTAAGCCGTTTTCGTAAAAATAAACGCCATTTGCGCGATCGCCTGCGTCAACGGATCTTTTTCAGAGACAGAGTGGTGCCTGAGCTGGTGGAAAAACCAAGGGTATTAGTCCTGACTGGTGCGGGGATTTCCGCTGAATCAGGGATTCGTACTTTCCGTGCTGCAGATGGTCTTTGGGAAGAACATCGGGTTGAGGATGTGGCAACGCCGGAAGGATTTAGCCGTAATCCTGGATTGGTTCAGTCATTTTATAACGCCCGTCGTCACCAGTTACAGCAGCCCGAAATTCAACCAAACGCGGCGCATATTGCGTTGGCAAAACTCGAAGCCGAGCTGGGTGATCGCTTTCTACTGGTAACGCAAAATATCGATAATCTGCACGAACGTGCGGGTAGCCAGAACGTTATCCATATGCACGGCGAGCTCCTTAAGGTTCGCTGTTCGCAAAGCGGGCAGATTTTAGACTGGACAGGGGACGTCACGCCGGAAGACAAATGCCATTGCTGCCAGTTCCCAGCGCCACTGCGACCGCACGTTGTCTGGTTTGGTGAAATGCCTCTGGGGATGGATGAAATTTATATGGCACTGGCGATGGCAGATGTTTTCATTGCCATCGGCACGTCAGGACATGTTTATCCGGCCGCGGGTTTTGTCCACGAAGCGCGTTTGCATGGGGCGCATACGGTGGAGTTAAATCTTGAGCCAAGCCAGGTGGGTAGCGAGTTTGAAGAGAAGTATTACGGCCCGGCAAGCCAGGTGGTGCCTGAGTTTGTTGAGAAGTTATTAAAAGGGCTGTGAGCAGGCCCGATAAGCGTAGCGCCATCGGGCAGTGACGATACGCCGGATGCGACGCTGGTGCGTCTTATCCGGCCTACGAGGAGGGCAATTAGCGTCCTGCTTTCAGCTTCTGATAATACTCTTCATAGATAGCGCTGGCGGAACCGACATCGTTCTGCCATTCCCCTTTGTTGATGGTCTCCGCATCCGGGTAGAGCGTTTTATCGTTCGCCACTTCCGGGCTTAACAGCTTACGTGCCGCCAGGTTTGGCGTCGGGTAACCAATGGTTTCCGCGACTTCTTTCGCCACATCCGGGCGCAACAGGAAGTTAATTAGCTTCAGCGCACCTTCTTTGTTTTTAGCATTTGCCGGAATAGACAGGCTGTCCATCCAGAAAATACCCCCTTCTTTCGGCCAGACGACTTCCAGCGGTGTACCCGCCTGACGGGCCACGAATGCAGAACCGTTCCACACCATCCCCAGATTAACTTCGCCTTCCATATACGGATTAGCCGGGTTATCGGAGTTGAAGGCTGCAACGTTAGGCATTAGCTTCTTGAGCTCGTTATACGCGGCTTCAATCTCTTTCGGGTCGGTGGTATTCCCGGAGTATCCCAGCTTGCGCAGCGCCATCTGGAATACTTCGCGGGCATCATCCGTTAACAGCAGGCTGCCTTTGTATTCCGGTTTCCACAGGTCAGCCCAGCTGGTCACGGTTTTGGGATCAATGGCATCACTGTTAATACCAATGGCTGTCGCACCCCAGATATACGGGATTGAGTAGTCGTTGTTCGGGTCAAACGGCTTATTGAGCATTTCCGGATCGAGGTTGTGGAAGTTGGTTAACTTCGACTTATCGATCTTTTGGATCATGCCTTCCTTGCGCATTTTGTCGACGTAATAGGTGGAAGGCACCACCAGATCGTACGCACCGTCTTTGTAGGTTTTGAGCTTGGCGTACATGGTCTCATTCGACTCGTAGGTCGAATAGATGACCTTGATCCCGGTCTCTTTAGTGAACTGTTCCAGTAGCCCAGGCGGAACGTACTCGGTCCAGTTATAGAAATACAGCGTGTTGTTATCATCAGCGTGAGCGGCGCTCATGCCCAGTGCCAGAGCACCCGCCGCGAGCAGGTGGCGTGACCATTTTTTCATTTAACGTCCCCTGAATGAAGGGCCTCAACGGCCCTTGGTTTTATCACGTGCAATAAGCTGGCTGGCGATCACCATAACCAGCGACAGAACCAACAAAATGGTTGCCAGTGCGTTCACTTCTGGTGATACGCCGACTTTAACCATTGAGTAGATTTTTAATGGCAAAATTTCATAGCCGGGTCCGGTGACGAAGGACGAAACCACGACATCATCCATCGACAGCGTAAAGCTCAGCAACCAACCCGCAGCTACCGCAGGCATGGCCAATGGCAGAATGATTTTGCGCAGAATAGTCACTTCGCTGGCACCCAGGTCTTTTGCTGCCTCAAGCATACGTACGTCGAAGCCTTTCAAACGTGAGTAGACTGTCACCACCACAAAAGGCAGGCAGAAGGTAATATGCGAAAACAGCAACGACCAGAAGCCCAACTGAATGCCAATCAGCATAAACAGCACCAGCAGCGAAATTGCCATCACGATATCCGGCGACATCATCACCACAAACAACATGCCGCTGACAAATGGCTTGCCACGAAAACGGTAACGATACAGAGCGACCGCAGTCAGTGAACCGATCAGTGTGGCAAAGGTCGCGGAGAGCACGGCCATCGTCAGTGAGTGCTGTGCCGCCTGCAGCAAACTGTCGTTGTTCATCAGCAGGCCGTACCATTTGGTGGTAAAGCCTTGCCAGTTAATGCCGAAGCGCGAGCTGTTAAAGGAGTTCACAATCAAAATGATGATTGGAATGTACAGGTACGCGTAGATAGCGGTCATAAAACCGCCGCGAAGCAGTCGACCGATCATTCGAGTTCCACCTTCTTGTTCAGCAAGCGGGAAGCGCGCCAGTAGATCAGCAGCATCAGCCCCATGACGATGGTCAGGGTAATACTGGTGGCGGCCCCAAACGGCCAGTCGCGGATGTTCAGGAACTGCACTTTAATCACATTACCAATCAGCAGGTTTTTCGCGCCGCCCATCAGGTCGGATACGTAAAACAGCCCCATGGCTGGCAGCATAACCAGCAAACATCCGGCAATAATTCCCGGCATTGTCAGCGGGATAATAATGCGGGTGAAGGTCTGAAGTTTGCTGGCACCCAGATCGCGCGCAGCTTCGAGTAACGGTTTATCCAGTTTCTCAATGCTGGAGTAGAGCGGCATCACCATAAATGGCAGCAGGATATACACCAGGCCAATAATGACCGCGCTGGGGGTAAACATAATGCGAATGGGCGTATCAATCACGCCGAGCCAGAGTAGAAACTCGTTGAGATAGCCTTTGGTACTGAGGAAAATTTTGAGTCCGTAGATGCGAATAAGCGAGTTGGTCCAGAACGGAACAATCAGGAGGAAGAGCAGCAGTGGACGCACTTTCTCCGGCAGCTTTACCAAAAACCAGGCAAACGGATAGCCGAGTACCAGGCAGGCGAGTGTGGCAATCAGCGCCATATTGAGGGAGTGAACCAGCACCTCAAAATAGAGCGGATCGAGCAGGCGAGCATAGTTTTCCAGCGTAAAGACCATTTTGACGAAATTAGCGTCGTCACGGGTCAAAAAGCTGGTGCCGATGATCATCAGGTTGGGCAGAAAGACAAACAACACAAGCCAACCGACAACGGTGACGATCACCACACTCTGGAATTTACTTGTGTTCTTCATCAGCCAGTACGACCTCCCAGCTTTCTACCCAGTTAATCGCCATTTTCTGGTCGAGCGAGTGGTCGAAGTCAGGATCGTCTTCGTTGAAGAATTCGCTGACCATTACCATCTTGCCGTTTTCCAGTTCAACAACTGACTCCAGCGTCATGCCTTTATAGTTACGTTCACGCACGTAACCGATAAGTCCTTCAATATGATTATCGTCGTTGATCTCGTCAACACGCAGATCTTCCGGACGCAACAGTACGTGTAGCTTCTGTCCGGGGACTACCGCGAAGTTCACGTAAATATTACACTCGCGACCTTCAACGTTAGCACGGACACGCTGTTCGTCCAGACGTTCAATGACCGTCGCGTTAAACATATTGATTTCACCGATGAACCCGGCGACGAACAGATTCTTCGGTTCTTCGTAGATTTCTCGCGGTGTGCCATCCTGCTCAATTTTGCCATCACGCATGACCACAATACGGTCTGACATTGTCAGTGCTTCTTCCTGATCGTGGGTGACAAAAACAAAAGTGATACCGAGTTTACGCTGTAACGCTTTCAGTTCGTTCTGCATCTGCTTACGCAGTTTATAGTCCAGCGCAGAGAGAGACTCATCCAGCAGAAGCAAACGCGGTTTATTGACCACTGCACGGGCAATCGCCACGCGTTGCTGTTGGCCACCGGAGAGTTGATGCGGTTTTCGCTGAGCGAACTCTTCCAGTTGCACCATGCGCAGGGCTTCGGTGACGCGCGGAGGAATATCGGCTGCGGGGGTTTTTTGCATGCGTAAACCAAAGGCCACATTTTCAAAAACGGTCATGTGGGGGAATAGGGCATAACTTTGGAATACGGTATTCACGTAGCGGTTTTCCGCAGGAACGTGAGTGATGTCCTGGTTGTCCAGCATAATATGACCGGAATCAACCGTTTCCAGACCGGCAATCAGGCGAAGAACGGTTGTTTTACCGCAGCCAGAGGGGCCAAGTAGCGTGAGAAATTCGCCATTATTGATGGTCAAATCCAGGTTGGAAATCACCTCTTTGCCATCGAAACTCTTGCGAATTCCCGCTAGTTGCACCAGTGGAGAAAGCGAACGCGGTTGTTTATTCAATTTTTTACTCTGTCCCATGTAAACGCAACGGATGGCTGACCGATGCGGGGTTTGTGGTTAACCACCTTGATGACTCTTAATGAGGGCCGTTATTCTACGGCAAAGCGTTGTAATCGCCAATCCTTGTTGCGAATTACTGACTTAGCTTTATATTCAGAAGGATGTCATGGCGAAATATTCTCACTTGCGGGGATAAAAGTGACCTGACGCAATATTTGTCTTTTGTTGCTTATTGATAATGTTGTCACAAAAAGTGAGGGTGACTGCATGGATAAACTACTTGAGCGTTTTTTACACTACGTGTCGCTGGACACCCAATCAAAATCGGGCGTGCGGCAGGTACCCAGCAC
Organism: Citrobacter sp. Igbk 14; assembly: GCF_028069825.1. Taxonomy (NCBI): domain Bacteria; kingdom Pseudomonadati; phylum Pseudomonadota; class Gammaproteobacteria; order Enterobacterales; family Enterobacteriaceae; genus Citrobacter; species Citrobacter sp. Igbk 14. The sequence continues at coordinate 51,898 of NZ_JANEWM010000011.1, read as the reverse complement.
TGAAGGACAGTGGAAGTTATTGCAGTTGCTTAAGCAGCAACTCGAAGAGATGGGGCTGGTCAATATTACCTTGAGCGACAAGGGGACGTTGATGGCAACGTTGCCCGCAAACGTTGCCGGCAATATTCCCGCGATCGGCTTTATTTCCCATGTGGATACCTCACCGGATTTCAGCGGTAAAAATGTTAATCCGCAAATCGTTGAAAACTATCGCGGTGGCGATATTGCGTTAGGCATTGGTGATGAAGTTTTATCGCCGGTGATGTTCCCGGTGCTGCATCAACTTTTGGGGCAAACGCTGATCACCACAGACGGTAAAACGTTGCTGGGGGCGGATGATAAAGCAGGCGTGGCGGAAATCATGACCGCACTGGCCGTATTGATACAAAAAGATATTCCACACGGTGATATCCGCGTGGCCTTCACGCCAGATGAAGAAGTCGGTAAAGGCGCGAAACATTTCGACGTTGCAGCATTTGACGCGAAGTGGGCCTATACCGTCGACGGTGGCGGTGTGGGTGAACTGGAGTTTGAAAACTTCAACGCAGCGTCGGTCAATATCAAGATCGTCGGTAACAATGTGCATCCGGGTACGGCAAAAGGGGTGATGGTGAACGCGTTGTCGCTGGCGGCTCGCATCCATGCCGAAGTTCCTGCCGATGAAAGCCCGGAAGCGACGGAAGGCTATGAAGGTTTTTACCATCTGGCAAGCATGAAAGGGACGGTTGATCGGGCTGATATGCACTACATTATCCGCGATTTTGACCGTAAGCAGTTTGAAGCGCGTAAACGCAAAATCATGGATATCGCCAAAAAGGTCGGTAAAGGGTTACATCCGGACTGCTATATCGAGCTGGTGATTGAAGACAGTTACTACAATATGCGCGAGAAAGTGATCGAGCATCCGCATGTGCTGGATATCGCCCAGCAGGCAATGCGTGATTGTGACATTGAGCCGGATCTTAAACCCATTCGTGGCGGCACCGACGGCGCGCAACTGTCGTTCATGGGATTACCTTGCCCGAATCTGTTCACCGGTGGCTATAACTATCATGGTAAGCATGAGTTTGTGACACTGGAAGGCATGGAAAAAGCCGTACAGGTGATTGTGCGTATTGCGGAATTGACGGCGAAACAGTAGCCACTTTTGTCGGTAGAGGCCGGATGGCGCTTCGCTTATCCGGCCTACGGGATACGATATTTGTAGGCCGGATAAGCGAAGCGCCATCCGGCGCACTCTCAATAGTTTATCCTTCGAAGAACCAGTATCCGCTATTCACCAGTGCGGCAAGCATGGCGAGGAAAGACGGATCTTCCAGCGCATCCTCAAAGTTTTCCGCTGTCAGCGCAATATGGCTGGCGAGTGCGTCCAGCGCCGGACGGTGCGGTGAGTCAATTTTCTCACCATTTACATAAACGTCATCGCCAATGCGCAGTACGCGCAACCCACCCAGACGGACCAGGACATCGCCTTGCTTCAGGGCATCATAGATTTCATCAGGCTGATAAGGCGGCTCAGGCGGAGCAACGTCAAGTTCATGACGCGACTGAGAGATAAACTCGCCAAACCACTGTTTAAAATGTTCCGGCTGGTTAATGAGTCCCAACATCATTTCGCGCAGCTTGTCCATTTCCTGTGGCAGCACGTCTGCCGGATGGTCGCGCGGTGGCAGATCGGGATCGCTGTAGTACGTGCTACCCAGTTCGCGTTGCAGAACGTAATCAGCAAATCCGCTGATCAGCTCCCGGGTATTCGGTGCGCGGAAACCGACCGAGTAGTTCATCGCGTTTTCCAACGCGTAGCCTTCGTGCGGGAATCCAGGTGGAATATACAGAATATCGCCCGGCTCCAGTTCTTCATCAATGATGGCTTCAAACGGATCGACCTGGAGCAGGTCAGGGTGCGGACAATGCTGCTTCAACTGCAGTTTTTCACCCACACGCCAGCGACGGCGACCGGTTCCCTGGATGATGAACACATCATATTGATCCAGATGCGGGCCAACGCCGCCGCCGGGTACAGAAAATGAGATCATCAAATCGTCAATGCGCCAGTCCGGCAATTCACGGAATGGTCGCATCAGCGCTGCGGTAGGTTCGTGCCAGTGGTTTACGGCCTGGACCAGCAGTGACCAGTTGCTTTCACCAAGATGGTCATAGCTCTCGAAAGGACCGTGACTAACCTGCCATTTGCCATCCTGGTGGCTGACCAACCGGCTGTCGACTTCGCTTTCCATTGCCAGCCCAGCCAGTTCGTCAGGGGAGAGTGGATCAATAAAGTTGTTAAAGCCGCGTTTTAAGACCACCGGGCGTTTTTGCCAGTGGCGTTCAAGAAAATCGGGCCAGTTAAGAGTGAGTTGGTATTCCATAATGAGCATCCCGCAGGCTGGTATCTGCAACCGATTATAACGGATACTTAACCGCAAGCGTGAAGTCAGTACATATTTATTACATATAAAGATTACTCGTCTTTTTGTCCCGGATGTTGGCGGCCGAAAATAACTTCCATGCGCGCTCCGCCCAGCAGACTGTCGCCAGCGATAATCTGCCCGTCATATTGCTCGGTGATCTCACGTGCGACGGCCAGGCCCACACCTTGCCCGGGGCGTAAGGTATCCACGCGCTGACCACGGTCGAACACCACTTCACGTTTACTGCGTGGAATACCGGGGCCGTCATCCTCCACCACAATGTGCAGATGATCTTCCGTTAATTGCGCTGAGATCTCGACAAATTCCAGACAATATTTACAGGCGTTATCCAGGACGTTGCCCAGTACTTCGACGAAATCGTTCTGTTCACCCACAAAGCTTGTCTCAGGCGAAATATCGAGATTAATGTTAACCCCTTTACGCTGATACACCTTGTTTAATGCAGAGGTCAGTTTATCCAGCAACGGTGCAACCGGATGCAATTCCCGGCTGAGAAGGGCGCTACTGCCACGCATGCTGGCACGATGCAGATAATAGCCAATTTGCTGAGAAATACGGCTGATTTGCTCCAGCATGACGGGTTCAGCATCGCTCACGCTCATTTTCTCATTACGCATCGAACGTAGCGTGCTTTGCAACACGGCCAACGGTGTTTTCAGGCTGTGGGTGAGATCCGTTAACGTGGTGCGGTATTTATCGTAGCGCTCACGTTCGCTCTTTAATAAGCGGTTGAGGTTGCGCACCAGACTAGTGAGTTCACGCGTGGTGGCAGGATTAAGCATCTCGCGATGATGCTCTTCAAGCTCACGGACTTCGCGCGCCAGTGATTCGATTGGTCTCAGACTCCACCAGGCTGCGACCCACAGCAGCGGGATAACCAACAGCAAATTGGCAACCAGCACATAAATAAACCAGCTCCAGACCATATATGAGCGTTTGAGCTCAATAGGAATGGTATCAACAACCACAATGGTCAGTTGTGGCATTCTGGCGGTGGCAGGGTAGATGTTCACTGCCACGGAGTGGGTCATTTCTGCGTTATCGTCATCTTCTCTGACTTCTCTTAGCTTCTGTTGCGCCGAATGATCTTCGCGTAGCAATGTGCTGGTGGCGTCGACATTGGCTTCAATCTCATGAAAACCATTTGTCTTTAGCCAGTCTGGTTGAATACGTTGTACCAGCCAGGGAACGTCGCGTTGGGCCCAGAGCAGTTTGCCGTTTTCATTATAAATCAGCGACATTGTGGGGCTTTGCATATCGAGATTTTCAGGTAGCTCGACATTGATTTTGCCGTTTTCCCATTTGGCCAGTGTATAGAACAGATTACTTTCGCCACGCAGCAGACGAAATGTTGTTTTATCAAAGCTGACGCTGTAGCCAACCAAAGCCACCATGCCGTAAGCCAGCGAGAGGACCAGTACAACGCCTGCGGTTGCCAGCAAAAAGCGCACCCGCAGTGATAACGGGAAAAAATGACGCAGTAATTTATTCATCAGCGCAGTTCAAAAAGATAACCTTGTCCACGTACCGTGGTGATCACATCGTCCGGATATTGCGCCTGAATTTTTTTGCGCAGACGCCCCATTAAGACATCAATGGTGTGACTTTCTCGCAGTTCAGCATCCGGGTAGAGTTGTAACATAAGCGAATCTTTACTAACGACTTTGCCGCTATTACGGATCAGCGTTTCCATAATGGTGTATTCGAACGCCGTGAGTTTGATCACCTCATCGTTCACGGACAGTTCGCGACGAGAAAGATCCACCTGAAATGGCGGCAGCGAGATAATCTGCGAGGCCAGACCACTATTGCGACGCATCAGTGCCTGCATTCTTGCAGCCACTTCTTCAATGTGAAACGGTTTTGTGACGTAATCGTCTGCACCGGCGCTGAGCACTTCCACTTTGTCCTGCCAGCCTTCACGGGCGGTTAATACCAGAATGGGCAACGAAACATCATTGCTGCGCCATCGGCGGATCAGCGACAGTCCGTCTTCATCGGGGAGCCCTAAATCGACGATCGCAATATCCGGCAGGTGTTCATTAAGAAAATAGTCTGCTTCCTTTGCATCTTCTGCATCATCCACCTGGTGGCCTAAATCCTGTAGCTGAACCTTAAGGTGGTGGCGTAATAATGCATTATCCTCAACAACCAGCACGCGCATCATTGTTTCTCCCTAAATTCATGGTACGAATAGTTTAACGCTGATTATGTATATTGTAAGCAGCGCTATGAAATTAAATAACTTTTTTCATGCTCCCTCGCCCGTGGGGGCGTCCTGGGGGCAGTGCTGTTGGCATCTGATTGTTCAGCATGTTGACCTGATCCTGGTTCATGTCGCCAATCCACTTGGAGTAAACCTCGTACACCATTCGCGCATCTTCATGTCCCATCTGACTCGCTATGAATGACGGGTTCGCTCCGGCCATCAACGTCCAGCAGGCATAGGTATGCCGTGACTGATAAGGATTCCTTTCGCGGATATTGGCAAGTTTAGTACCTCGCTTCCAGCCATAGGCAATCGAGTTCTTGGAGAAGTAACTGCCTTTTTTTGACGAATATGCTGTCGGTGAAAAAACGAAGCGAAGAGATTGCTGCTCAGTTTTTCCGATCTCCCGATGGTGAAATCGAATTTCTTGCTTCGGATTAGCGCCGGTGACTTCGTTTTGTTCCTTCAGTGCATCCAGAGCAGGTTTTAGCAACGTTATCGTCCTTATTCCGGCATCTGTCTTAGGGGGTACAAATACTCGCTTATTCGTCAAACTTCTGGATACGTGGATTTCACCTTTTACCAAATCAATGTCTTCCCATGCCAGGGCGCATATCTCGCCCGGCCTCATCCCCGTATGTACGGCAACAATGATGATTAATGCCTGGCTACGGGGAAGGGCGGCTATCAGTGCATGGTACTCATGAAGTAAAAGTGGGTCGGGATCATTTTTAGATAACTTGAGTCGCGACACTCCTTCATAAGGAGCATGCAATATAAACTGGCTTCGGTTTGCGAGCTTAAGCATTTCTGATAAAACTGCCATCTGTTTATTGACTGTTGAGGGCGCGCGGCCCTGCCTGGCCAGATTCGGCATTGCCGGGTTAATAATTGTCCCGGTCAATAACTCCTTTCGGTAATGCAAAATATCGGCATGCTCAATATCTACCAGACGGGTATTTTCTCCGATTACACGCAGTAACGTATTTACGACCGAAGTAAGCGATAGCAGGGTTGCACCAGATACCTCTAACGCTTTGGTGTCTGTAAAAAAATCACTCAGTTCTTTAAACGTGGTGATTTTTTTTGTTGTGATGAACTTCTTAAGCGCTTTGGATTCCGGGAAACGTTCCGCATAGTCGAACTTACCGAGCTGTATTTCACTTGTTATGAGCGCACGAAGATTTCCAGCTTTTTTGATGTTGCTGCTGTTCACCGTCCAGCCCCGAAGGACTTCGCGGCAACGTTTGCCGCGATAGGTAAATGTGATCCGTATTTTTCCATTATGCAGCTCGACGCCGGTTGGAAAGTCCATCATGCTTCCTGTACTAATTGGTTAATCTTTGGATAGTTGTACCAAAGCAGACCTTTAGAATTGTCAGTTTCCCCGAGAGCTGTCAGATGTTTGAAATGCACGCCTTCGATCCACAAATTCAACCGATAACTTTTAATTTGTCTCTCGGTTAGCCCCGTTCTTTCACTAAGACGAGTTTCAACTATCCACTCTTCATTAAAAATTAGCTGCGCCATGCTTACCTCACAGGCAGCAAGCCGAGTATAAACAGGCCTGCCGCCTTACACTGATAATTCAATATCAACTCACCTGTCCAGGCAGCGCGCGCAACCGGCGCATACCTGTCATTGCTGTGGCCACGTAGCTCGCCTTACGGTTCACCACTTCCACCCAGACCTTCACACCTTCAACTCTCACCGTGTACGTTTCCTTCATCTTGCTGCGCCCGTAGTCACCGTAACGTTCGTGATGAGTGGCCAGCGCGATATCGCATGCCTGACGTGCTAACGGGGATTGCTGATTGCCTCGGTTAATCAGTCGCATGGTCGTCTCCTTCGATACGCTCAAACTCAATAACCCAGACCCATGGGTTAGCTTTCCAGGACTCTTCGCCATAGATTGAGTCCCACAGCTCACGGAATGCTAAACCGGCCTCCATTGGGCCAGATGCTGCAATAACGCCTTCGGCCCGGGCATCGTCCTGGCTCATGCTCCGTATACGCTCCACTCGAACGCTGGTAATCTCCAGAAGAAGGCGGGATGCCCAGCGTGGCATGTGGATTGATGGCCGCCAGCAGCAATGCAGATTATCGTCAGCATCGAAAAACTCTGGTGCAGGCTTGCCATCAGCCTTGTAAACGCAGAACCGTGCCTTCTCAAATGGTGCAGAGTCTTTGCAATAGGCATCCATCTGATCGAAGTCGAATAACGGGCCCTGAAAAGTCTCGCGTACCCAGATGCGATCACCCGGTTTACCAAACGGACTGTTCAAATAGTTCCCAGAAGACAGCTCCCCGGCGAGTTCGTTGCCGGATAATTCACAGCCAAGATTACGATCCTTGAATGGGAACTTAACCGGGCGGCGCGTTTGCGTCTTCCTGCTGTCGAGAATGGCGCGAACCATTTCACTGTTAAAAATCATTCCGCGTTCAGTCATTCCAGGCCTCCAGTTCGTTCAGAATTTCCTCGTCGATTTCCTCATTGGTGGCATCTTCGTTCAGGTAATCCAACGCCTCTTTGAGATACTTTTCAGAACGACCTCTATACCAGGCTGCAAAGTCTGGAGACCAACCACTGTCATCACCAACTTCAGTAAAGTAATCAAGCATCGCATTGTTGTAAGCCAGACTGTCCACCATGCTATCAGCGGTAGTCAGGGCACATTCCCGGATGTAACTGCGAAGGTGATACTTGCGCCAGTACGGGCTATCTTTCGAGTCGCAACGACCTTTAAATTCGACGGTCCAGCGACGGATGCAACGTGCATTTAATGATTTGCTCATCTCGTTACCGGGAGGGCGAACCCTCCCGCCTCCCTTAGCCCACGTATTCCGGTTTCATATCCGCCAGGGTGATGCTGAACTGATCGTGCAGTTCGTCGCCCATGTGACGCTTATTGGCTACCAGCACTCGCTCAACTTCGGCGAATCGTTCAGCTGCATCCGGTTCGTCCGGAGACGGCAGGGAGTTGATCGCGGCCTCAACCTTGTTACGTGAATCAACCAGGTAATAGCGTTTCACTGCCTTATTCTTCAGCTCGGTGAACAGGGCAGATCCGAGTGTGGCCTTCGCGCTTTCGATATCAGCGCGCAGTGCTTTTGCACTATCAACATCCTGTGCAGCATCGATGCGTTCGCGGAAATCATCAGCCAGTGAATCGATATTTACCGATGATTCCTGTGCGCTCTGAGTGGTTGTGACGGTGTCACCTGAGATATCAGCCAGGTTAACGTGTTTCGGTGCTGGGTTAATCTCTTTCTCAGTGCGTGGCTCAACTTCATCTGGACTGTAGACGCCGAGGATGACTTCTGGGCAGTACAGGCGAGCCCAGTACTTCACTGCCAGATAAGCGATCTGCTGCTTCGGCGCTGTTTTCCACAGTGGCGAGTTACGTGTGGTGATATCTGCCAGGTAGATTGGCTCGCCCCAGGTGATTTCGTCTTCTCCGCGCAGTACGGCACCAACCCGGATAAACAGACCTAATTCATCACGGCCGTCTTTTTTCCCGGCGATCTTCTCCCAGTCACCGCCATATTCGTAATGGAAGCGACCAATAATGGCGCTGGAACTGGAAATCACTGCGTTAACCAGCTGCGCTTCGTAACCAAGAACGCCATTCACCAGGTGCGTTTTCTGGGCAACTGCATATGGGTTCATTCCCCACTGCATAGCCTGCATGACGATAGCCATACAGTCGGCAGGTTTCCCCGCCAGGTGTTTGGGAACAGTGACGGCAGACTGCGCCATCAATTCAGCGAAAGAAGTAAGCTGGCCGAGCGCCTGCACGTTGAATACAGCGTTGCTGGCGGAAATGGTGTTAGGAGCCTGCTCAGTCGTAATGATGTTGGTATTTTGCATGGTCAAATCCTCCCTTAAGCCAGACGCAGCGCTTCAAGGCGGCGCAGGTCGAAGTCGTTCAGTTCGTCGGTGTAATCAGCGGTGATCGGTGCTGGCCATTCGCCAGTGTCAAAGCCGGTAGCGATAGCGCGCATCGATTTGCGGTACTCAAGCATGCCCAGCTCCAGCAGTTCGGCGGATGCCTCGATGATGGCAATCCAGTGGTAGTTCTCGTCTTTGTTGACAAAAATCCAGAAGAACTGGTCCAGTGCTGCGGTCTCGCAATACATGGCGGCGCTCAGGTGGTAGTCACGGTCGATGATTTCCCGGTGCAGCTTGGCGCGCAGGCCTTCCTGCTTAACGTTCCACATGCTGATGGTTTTCAGGTCGGCACCGATGCGAACGCCGTCCAGGTCGATCTCAAGGTCAGGACGCACGCGGACTTCAAGTCCGGTTTCGTCGTCAAAGCCGAAATAACTCACCTCAACGGCGCGACTCGGGTGCTGGAGAAGCATCCCGGCGGTCGGGTGCTGGAGCAGGGCTTTTTGAATGGTCAGTGCAGTGCTCAGTTGCTGACGGGTGACCAGTACTTTCCCTTGTGGATTCTCGCGCCACGCATCCAACAGTTCGTCGGCGAAGACGGCGTCCGGATTAACAGACTTCACGGCCTGAATCAGATCTGCTTTGGTACCGGACACTTTCAGTGATTGAGGCTTCTGCGCCTCCTGTGCCACCAGGTCAGGATTGATGATTGCCAGTTGCTCGAGTAGCGCATCACGGCTACCGCTGGTTTTCACTTGAGCAGGCAGGGTGGCGTTGTACTCTTTGATGCAGGCTTTCATCGCCGCTGCGGTCTGCTTCTGGCCGTCTTCAATACGCTGGTACTCGGCAGGCAGCGCCATGTAGCTTTGCCCAGTTTCTTCCAGCGATGCGCCGAGCGGCAGCTGTGCCGGTAGTGTGGCGTTGTATTCTTCAAGCAGCGCTTTGATGTCGTCGGCTGACAGCTGCGCCGGCAGGCTTGCGTTATACTCATCGATAAACGTGCGGATCGTTGCCGTTGTGGTGAATGCGCCTTCCGGGATTACCGGTTCAACGCTGAATTCGGCATCCAGCAGTTCGGGCTGCAGCGCCAGAGCATGTACCAGGTTTCCCATGTCCAGAACAGGAGAGCGTTCTTTGATAATGGTTTTCTCTACGTGGCGCGCATTGAAGTACATCAGCGACACACGCGCATCTTTAACCTGGGTAGAGCTGATACCGTTCGCTGCGTGATAAACCTCGTTCGGCAGACCTTCATAGCGGCCTGGCTCGAAGTAAGCGGGATACACAACAGCCGGTTCGTCAGATTGCGCTTCTGGCTCGGTTTGTGCCGCAACCGGTTCGGTTTGGTTTACAGAATCGCTGTTTTGGCTAACAGAATCCGCATTCTGGTTTACATCGGCTTGCTGGCCGGTATGTGACTCTTGACCAGTTTCCAGACTGCTTTCGCCTGACTGCACTTCATTACCAGCCTGTTCTTCATCACTGACAGTTTCTTCCATCTGCACATCGCTGGTGGTTTCCTCTTTAACTGGTGAACGGTCATCTGTTTGTGTTTGTTGATCACCCATCAGGCCTTCTATGGAGAATACGCCGTTGCCCATGTTGGTGATTTGTGGTTGTTCCGCAGCTGTTTTCAGCTCTGCTGCGACCTTCTCGTTAATCTCGTTTTCCCAGCTGACGTCCGGCGTATGACCAGCATCAACCAGCGTTTCTTCTGAGGGATTTGAGTGGTCATTTTCGGTTAGATTGGCATTGATATATGCCCGCAACCGCCCAGGAAAGTTAACCAATTCGGATGATGTGCCGCGGATGAGTGCAAAGATGGCGGCGCGTGAATAGTCCAGGATGCCAGCGGTTTTGCGCAGCGCCTCAGACCATTCGCTGAACGGACTTTCTTTCTTGCTGACAATCTCTTTAGCGCGACGGTAGACCCCACCAGGAATGTCGTAGATATTGAAATCCATTGGCAAGGTGGCCAGCGCAATTTCAACATCCAGAGTGTCCAGTGTGTGGACGTAGTCGGTATTGCGATCGGTCTTATTTCCACCGCCAGCGTTGGCTTTGACGTCAGTGCGTTGAATCTGTGCAACGCGGTTGCCTTTCTGCCATTCCTTGACCAGCAGGCCGCGATCGATGTATTCAGTTTTGAACCACACCGTCAGGAACTGAATAACTGTTGCCAGCTCCGGTTTTTTACCGTCGACAGGGAAGACTTTCTTAACGGCATTCACGACCTTATGAATATCGTGTTCAATGGCTTTTTTGAATGCTTCCACATTCTCAGCAGCCAGCAGCAGGTTCTGGATGTACGTGTTATCAGTGTCCATCTCAAGGCGGACAATCTCGTTTTTCTGCCCAGCGTCGATGTGATAGAAATATTCACCATCGCCGATGAACTGAGCCAGTACGCGCTGACGGAATGGCAGGGTGGCTACGACGATGAGGTTCGGCTTTTCTGTCTGCTGAGATTCTTCTGCATGGCCGGTTTCACCATCAACGACATTGTCATCAGTCTGGTGGTTTTCTTCCTGTGCCGCATCATCAGTTTTCAATTTCAAATTCCAGGTGCGCTGGTCTTCGGCCAGTTCGTAACGATCACACCAGGTGAAATCAACTTCACCTTCATCTGGCAGGTCATCAACAACAGGAAAATCAGTGCGAATTGGTTTGGCGTAATCCTTACCGCGCCCAGTTTCGATACCTGCATCTTCCAGCGCAACGTCCAGCATCAGGTTGGCGCGAGCCTCAGTTTTTGCAGTGAACCAGACAAAAGCATCAGGCTTTCCCGACTTTTGTGTGGCTTTAACTACATATGGAAATTCCATGTGAGATCCTCATTTTTGGGTGTTAGAATCCCCGGACCATTGATAGCGCCCATTGGGTTAACTTTGGTTTTAATGTTGTTTCCGGTGTAACTTTGGTCGGTGGCACCGGACGTAGATCCCGCCTTGTGCGGGTTTTACGTTAGCCTTCGTGAGCCATCTGGTCGTGCGAAGCGCAACGTCTGGAACAATATTCGTTCTCTTTACGCGCCAGCTGTGAGCCGTTGCGATAGAGAAGGGTACTTTTGATTACTTCTTCCGGTTTAACCGGCTTACTGCAGTAACCGCATTTTGTTGAGTTACACATCAGGATTTCCCTTCTGCGCAAGCAGGTAACAAAAACGACGAATAATCACTTCTACCCAGTTCAGTGTTACGGCCTGCTGCCGGACTGATTTGCGTGCAAAGTCTTTCATCTCACCCTCGATACCTTGTCGCTGGAACTAAGTGAACTTCGCTGGTGGCGCCGTGATGCTGATCTTCACAGTTGAGCGTTTTAACTCTGCAGTTCACCACCGCGAAGCTCACTTCTGTTTTGCCTTATAGCCGGCCAGCTGAGCGTTAAACCTTATGCGCTTAGTGTTTCGCGATGAGGTGATAATGTACCATGAGTTCACTGAAGTAAAGTACCTAAAGTACATTTTAATAAATAAGTTAGTTCAGTTGGTCATAATTCTATGAACTTTAAGGTAATTTATTTTTTATTTGATTCCTGTTATGCTCAAAAAAACATCAGAGGAGCAAAGAAATGGAACGTGACGAGCTTGAAGAAGACCGCGCAGCATTCATCGCCGGCGAGATTGGAGGTGCAGTTGTCAGTCTGATAGCTAACGGGATAGTGATAAGCCGCGATGCGATAGTGAATAGCCTAGAGGCTAAGCGCAGGGCGGTGGGGAATGTGATTCACAAAGGTGTATTGCGGGATGCGGCTGCGATGGTGAGAAGAGGGCAGTAAAAACCCGGCGCGGTGGCCGGGTTGTAATTTCTAACTCATAGATTTTATTTTTTCGAAGGTCAGAGGGAATCTTATCTTTGATAATCCAACACTTGAGAAAGCTGCTGTGAGTTTACTTCTAAAATCCAAATACACTAGGTTAGATAATAATGTGGCTTTAAGTTCATCATCAGCTTGATGAAATACATCAGGCTCTAAGACATTGAATTTATAAGCGATTGTAATTTCTACTTTTAGTGGGTTTACTTCACCTTCTGGTATGTCATTAACTTGGCTTTTGCATCCCAAAATTAAATAGCAACATTTATCCTCTTCATTATCATTAAGCCCTAACTCAATGATAAAACTTAGATTTATTCCATCATCTTTGGGTATCGCATCACGTGTAAAATCAATGAATTGCTTTCTAGTAGAGATTGCTTGCAATTCTACACTGCTTAAAAGTCTTAACATGCTGAAACTGAGCTCCATCCTTGTTCATTGATATCGTCAAAAGGAGATATGGAACTAATCGCCCGAGACTCGTAGTTGTCGTCGCCGTTGATATGGTCTAGTGCGATCTTAAATTGACCCCTACGCGAATATGCAAATTCAGATTGGTCAAATAAAGCTCCATGACTTCTCAAATTAGTAATAGATATCAAGCTATTCCTGAAATCTTCAAATAATGATGTTCTAATTACTGTTTCCTGAACAGATCTGTAAGACGTAATGCAAGTCAAAATGTAGGAGTTGAGACTTACGCCTTCTTCTTCAGCAAGTTTTATACAGTTGGCATGAACAGATTTAGGAAGACGAAGTGTCACCCGTCCTGAAACATTAGTATCTGCAAAATTTTTAGGTGATGGGAAATGGGTTCCTTCTGCAAAACACATTTCCTGCCCAGTATTGATAGTGTCTATGGCAAGTTCATATGCTTCATCACGAGTTTCACCAAACTCCAATATGTCTGGGAGTTCTTCCACTCTTGCAACCCAGTAGACGTCCTCATCCATACGCTCTTTGCGTACTGAAATGGTATATTCTTCTGCGTTATACATGATTATTCGCCTTATAGATTATTTCTAACTCTTCTTTGTACTTCTTTAGCGTGGATAGAACTGTTCTTCCATAACATGGTTTCACGGATTTTGCTGTACCATGTCCGCAGTCTATGCCTATTGTGCGAAATTCACTTAATCTTGAAAGTTCTGGGTGCGTAAGAACCTTATGGTTATCACTTTTTCCTGATTTCGCATTAAAACCCAGTTCTTCTAGATATAAAAGTAAACCCGACCTCCCCCCACATCCAATGGTTTTGACTCTTCTCTCTAAATCTTCAATGATAAGTTCTATTCGGGTCATTTTATGTTCTTATCTTAGTTGACACTACAGGTGGTGTCATCATGAAAATTGTAATTTCGGATTACTATGTATTCAACTGTTCATCTGCTAACCATGCTTACGGTAGGTCTGCGGCATGCTACCGATCACCTTTCCGAATACGAATATTTTGTTCATCTCTGCCTTCTCAATCGGCTCCCACGGTCGATAGGTCTGGTTGTCTGAGATGACCAAGAGTTTATCTTTCATCTTCTGAAGTCGCTTCACATGGGATGTGTCGTCATAAATGAAAGCGTAAATCCCATCACCATCAAAGTGTTGAACGCTTATATCGACAAACAGCAAATCACCAGGCTCAATCGTTCCAGACATGCTGTCACCGCGAACGTTGATGATGCGGATCTGTTCCTGTTTACGACCATTAAACATCTGACGCGCATCTTCTACTGAGTACTCCACGGAGCGTAATACTTCTACGAACTCACTATTGATCACGCCCGGCCCAGCGCTAACAGCTACATCGAGTACGTCTATACGAAATGTTTCGGTCGATTTCTGTAAGTGCCCCTCCGCAATACCATCAGCCACGCTGTCACCTAGCAGGTAAGCTGAAGTTGTACCTATGCTCGCAGCAAGCTCTTGCAGCTTCCCACGCCTTGGAATTGATTCCCCGTTAAACCATTTGCTTACAGCTTTTGGTGTCAGCTTCATATTTTTGGCTATTTCAGCCTGACGACCATGTACCGGCAAACCAGCTTTATCGCAGGCCAGCGCTAGCCTATGGGAAAAGTCTTTTCGCGCTTTTTCTTCCTGAACCATAGGTTCAATCATAATATCACTTGCGTGAACTATCAGTTCCAACATAATATGTACTTACAGTTCAATTTGAGGGTCAAAGAATGCAACCTATTAGTCTTGGCGAAATCATCAAAATGATTCGCGTACCTGTAGTAGCAAAAGCTTGTGAGCGCAGTCCGCGCGCAATTTACAAATGGATCAATAGCGGCTGTTTACCACGCACTGATTACACCGGTGAGACGGATTATGCGTCGAAGATTGCTGAAGCTTCAGAGGGGCGATTTACCACCACCCAAATTCTTGAGATCAGCAAACCAAAAGCAGCCTGACAGCAAATTAACCACGAAAGGGAAAGCACTATGCAATCACTTACGTACCAACAAAATACCGGATTCCATTCGTCCGCGATGATAAATCGCACTCAACAAGAGCATGGCGATAAACATGATGCCATTCGTGACGCGGTCCGCTCCTGGGCTGGTGCCGATGGTCAGGACGTAGTTACGGCTCTGATTATCGAAGAGTACCAGGCTCAAGGGGGAGACGACATCGCTTTCCCTGACGATCTCTGCCGAAAGCGCCAGAAGCTTTTCCGCTTCCTGGACAACCATTTCAACAGCGAACGTTACCGCGAGAACGTCCGCCAGCTGACTCCGGCAATCCTCGCAGTTCTGCCGATTGAGTTCCGCAACCGCCTGCTGCCAGAAGACAACATCATGGCTCGCCTGGCGCGTATGGAGAAGGAAACCAGTGAAGCGAAGATAGCTGTCGCAATGGATGCGCCACGGCATCAGAAGCTGAAAGAGCTGAGTGAGGGGATCGTGGAGATGTACCGCGTTGACCCTGGCTTAACCGGTCCGCTGATGGAGATGGTGCAGCTGATGTTGGGGGTTGTATGACGGGTTCAAAAATGGCGAAAGCCGCGGTGCTAGAACACCAACGGCTTTCAGGTGCAAAAACTGAGCGTAATTGCGGAGAGCAGTATGTCAAATACCGCTGAAATATTCAAATTCCCCACACAGCAGGGGAAACAGGAGAGCAGCATGGCTGATCTGGAGAAAGGCTATTTGCGCCTGGCCAACCAGATTCAGGATGCCCTGTGTATCGTCGAGCTATCCGGGCGCGAGTTTAGGGTGCTGAATGCTATCGTTCGTCTGACCTATGGCTGGTCTAAGAGTTCTGACCGCATCGCCAATAGCCTCATTGCAGATAAAACGACGCTGAAGGTGAAGCACGTCTCTGAGGCCGTGTTGAGCCTTGCCTATCGGAACATCATCATCCTGCGCCGCATTGGGCAAACCAGATACATAGGGATTAATACCAGCCTGGATAAATGGGCGTATACCAAGCCAAATTGCATGAAGTGTCCAGCGGTGTTTCCTGCTGCTGAAGTTGTTACATGGGTTATTACCATCCCCGAATTCAGGGATAGCAATTTTACCCATTCAACCATCCCTGAAAACGGGGATAACCATCCCCAAAAACAGGGAGAGGTATCCCTGAAAACAGGGAACACCAAAGACATTCTTCCAAATACAAATATAAATACAGATCTAACCCCCTCTAATCCCCCAAAGGGGAAGGGTAAGTTTGACCCGCTGACGATTCCCGTTCCTGAGTGGCTTGATTCTGTGTCCTGGAATGAGTGGGTTGCCTACCGCCAACAGTCTGGAAAAGCCATCAAGACCGAAATGACGGTCACCAAAGCTTTCAAGTTGCTCAAGGCTTGCCTGGATGAAGGGCATGACCCGGTTGATGTGATCAACACCAGTATCGCTAACGGATATCAGGGACTGTTCAAACCGAAATTTGCTCTCAACGACCGCAAAACGGGCAGGGATGTGAATCGCATTTCTGAGCCAGATAAAACCATCCCAACGGGGTTCAGGGGGTAAGCATGCCAAGACCAAATACACCAGAAGAGCAGGCGGCACTTATCAGAGTGATCATCGAAGAGGTGAAAATCCGCGGTCGTTTAACCGTTAGTGAGGCATCACAGATGTTGTCGCTGCATCGTCAGACTGCTGAGAAGTATTTCCGCGTAGCAGCCGAACGCGGCGAACTCATTCGTTACGGTCGTCTTGGTTTGTTCAGGGACCAGAAGGCTGTGATTGATTTCGATCTCCAGCGTTTTTCATACGGTTCGAGTAAGCCTGTGACTGAGTTGCCAGCAGATTTTCGGGGAAGTGCAGTTATGCGCCGGGTTATAGATATCGTAGGGAGAATGCCAGCATGAAACCATCATACGAAGAATTAGAGAAAAAATGCGCATTGCAGCAATCAAAACTGGCTGCGATTAACGAGTTGATGAATGTCGTGGAAAAGGCCAGTGATATTGCAAAAGCAGGTATCGAAGAGCTGCAATCACAAAACGCAGACATGGCAGTACAGCTCGCTAACGCCGAGAGCAAGCGCAGGGAGCTGGGGACGGAAAATGCTCATGCGCGTGAGCGCCATGTATTCATCCGTGCGTTGGCAGTTTCGATTCTTGAGCATAGCGGCGGCCGCATGGACTGGCGTGGCGCGATGGAGGACGCAACCGAACTGCTGCAAACGGTGGATTCCGTATATGCAATAACCCCAGCCACCGACGCTTTCTTGGCTGAAGTGCGGGCGCAGGGTGTGGAGAGGTTGGCGAATGCCTGGTACGCGATTGCAAACGAAACGGACACAGGGATTAACATCAGCGATTCATCTCGCCTGAAATATCGCCAACGCGCAGATGACGCTGCTGATTTCGCGAATGAAATCCGTAAGGAGGCAGCCCAATGACAGCACTCAACAAACAGGCGCCGATCAAACATCCCGCAATCCGTTATCACGGTGGCAAGTTCCGTCTGGCGCCATGGATTATCGATCAGATGCCAGAGCATGTTTGCTATGTAGAGCCATTCGGTGGAGCGGCTGGGGTGCTACTTCAAAAACCGCGCAGCTACGCAGAAGTCTATAACGATCTCGATAGCGAGGTAGTGAACCTGTTTACTGTCCTGCGAGATCCAGACATGAATCAGAGTCTGCGTGATGCCTGCGCATTAACACCTTACTCACGTGATGAGTTCTGCGCAGCCAGGGAGATCGTCACGGAACCTGTAGAGCGCGCCCGCCGCATGGTTGTCCGCGCATGTATGGGTTTTGGCTCTGCATCCGGTATCGGTGGTAACTCGGGATTTCGCAGTGACAGCAAGCGTAAATACGCAACTGCTGCGCATCTGTGGGAGCGCTATCCAGAGAACCTGGCTGCGATATGCCAGCGCCTGCAGGGTGTCATTATCGAGAACAAAGACGCCCTGGCAGTGATGCGCGCCCACGACGCCGATACCACTCTGCATTACATAGATCCGCCTTATGTGCCGGAAACGCGCGTACAGGGTAACCGCTATTACAACCATGAAATGACCGTTGAAGGGCATGAGCAACTGTTAGCTGTGGCCAGAACGATGACCGGCATGGTGATAATCAGCGGCTATGACTGCGAGTTGTACAACGACATGTTGCTGGGTTGGACCAAAACCAAAAAGGCATCACGTATCAGTGCAGGGCGCGGTACGAAAGTGCGCACTGAATGCCTCTGGTTTAATCCGGCAACACAGCGTGAAGCGGCGGCCGCTGGCATTGGCGTGAAGGGGGAGTGATGGAACCTCAACTGGAATACGCTACAAAGCGCATCGCCGAACTGGAAATCTTGCTACTGGTGGATAGCAAAGACGTTGCTAGCATGCTTCAATAGACGAGATGTGGGGTGATGGTTATTAAAATGACTTATTTTGGCTGGTTAGTGGGTGAAAATGAATATTAAGACGCTCTTAATTAAGGCTTTATGTGGCACGTTAATCACATTGCTGGTACTTGCGGGTATCTTGAGTGTCTACATTTACGGTAAGGGTGCTGATGCTATTATCATCTGCATTGCGTTTTATGCCGTATTGATTGATTGGGCAAAAACAAGAGGGTGCTGGGAAAGAACTCGACTATTAAAATATTACGTGGTTCTTCTCTCACTGGCTGCAATAAATGCCTGGCAAGTTTTGAGCCACTTAGATGTGACTGGGGCGTATAACATAAAACTGGCTCTTCTCATCACGTTAGGTGTGGTTATAAAAATGACGTTTTTTTCTTTACTTCTTCTGCCGTGGAGAAATGAAAAGGCTGTGGTTCGGGTGATATAGAAGAGTTTCATAGAACTTTAGGGTTACATCATAGTAATCAATTTCTCTATTTAAACCCGCTACGGCGGGTTTTTCACTCTCTATTGAATATGCTATTTTTTATGCAATAAGAGCGATTAGTCGGACGCAACTGGGGAATGCATGGATTCAACGAACGACGAAGAAAAACGTATAGAATTTGAAAAATTCATCATTGAAAGGTTTGGTGATGCAGTTGATCTCCGCAGAGCGAAAAATGGCGGTAATGGATATATATCATGGGAGGCGGCTGTAGCATGGATTGTCTGGCTGGAGCGTCCATTGCATCATAAAACCAATTCGACAGGGACTGAACCAGCCTGATACTGCGGTTTTTTCTTGCATTGATTTTCCATTATCAACTGTACATAATGTCAGTGTCAGCCTGAGCAACTGACAACCTTATGCGCCACGGAGAGCATCATGGCGCAGTTACAACTAATCAAGCAGTCATCAGGAATCCTGATCCCCGCTACGCCGGAGACCAGCGATTTACTGCAATCGAAAATCAAACTCGGTGCCGTGCTGGTGGCTGAGTTCCGGCAGGTACGCAACCCGGCTTTTCACCGTCGCTTCTTCGCATTACTCAATCTCGGATTTGAATACTGGGAACCTACTGGCGGGGCGATCTCTTCCAACGAACGTAAATTGGTGACCGGGTACGCTAAATTCCTTGCCTCTTTCGCGGGAAGTGAAGCTGCACTCCTGGATGCGGCTGAACAGTATCTGGACCGCATCGCCGATAAGCGCGCAGGTAGCATCAGTATCTGCAAATCCTATGACGCATACCGTGCATGGGTGATCGTCGAGTCTGGCCACTACGACGCTATTCAGCTACCTGACGGTACCCTTCGCAAACATCCACGCAGCATTGCCTTTGCCAACATGGACGAAACCGAGTTCCAGCAGCTGTACAAAGCTGCGTTCGATGTTCTGTGGCGCTGGGTATTGTCCCGGGCTTTCAAGGACCAGCGTGAAGCCGAGAACGCCGCCGCTCAGCTCATGAGTTTTGCGGGGTGATGGCGATGAAATATTCCTGGTTCCACCATCACGAATGCACAACCGAACAGGCAGACGAGCTGGTGGCTAATTACCGCCGCCGTGGCGTAAAGGTTGAGCGCAGTCTTAACCACGACAACATCACCTGGACTATCAGCGCGCAGCTGCCGGAAAGCGAGAGGGCGCCGCGCCCAAGCCGTGTCTGGCAAAGCAAGGTGTGGGGGTGATCATGGCTAAATTGCCGCGCCGTAAGTGCGCGAACAAAGAATGCCGGCAGTGGTTTCACCCTGCGCGTAACGGGCAGTTGGTGTGCTCCTTCGGGTGTGCCAGCGTCGTCGGCAAAGAACAGACCAGAAAAGCTCGGGAAGCCTTACAGCGTAAAGAGCTTGCCCGGCAGCGCAATGCTGAGAAAAAAGAACGCGCCACTTGGCGGAAACGGAAAGCAGCTGCTAAGCCGCTGAAGCACTGGGAGGATTTAACCCAGCGCGTCGTCAATGACTATATTCGCGAGCGTGACCATGATTTGCCATGCATCAGTTGTGGGACGTTCGACACCGTCCAGTGGGAAGCAGGTCACTACCGCTCACGCGGTAAGGCATCACATCTCCGCTATCACGAAGACAATATTAATAAACAGTGTCACCACTGTAACGTTCAGCTGTCGGGAAATCAGCAGCAGTACCGTCTTGGGCTTATCGAGAAAATCGGCTCTGTTCGCGTCGAGGCGCTCGAAAACAACAACTTTCCGCACCGATACACAATCGAAGAACTCGAAGCCATCAGGAAGCGCTACAGCGCACTTCGTCGTGGATTAATTAAGAGCAGGGAGGCCGCATGACATTTGAATCCTATTTTGCTGATCACCTCCGCGTTCGTTGGCAACGATTGCGCTTATATCACTTTCCCGGCTCTGTGCTGACGGACTACCGAATACTGAAGAATTATATCAAAACCATAGGCGGTGCTGTATGAACACTCAATTTCTCGAATACGTGCGCCAGCAGCTGATGGTGGCCACCGCTGATTTAAGTGGTGCTACGAAAGGGCAGTTAATGGCCTGGTTGGAGAACGCGCAGTTCGATACTGGAACGTTTAAACGTAAAAAGCCTCGAGTGCTGGATGAAGTGACCGGGGAAATGATAACACTGGATAACCCACCAATCCCCGGCAAGCAATCGCATGCCAAGGGGTCGCATATTCCGCTGGTGCAGCCGGTTGAATACTCCACCGCATCGTGGCGCCGTGCGCTGATGGCGCTCGAAGAGCACCAGAAGGCCTGGCTTCTATGGAACTACAGCGAGAATGTGCAGTGGGAGAATCAGGTGCTGATTACTCAGTGGGCATGGGGCGAGTTCAGGGCTCAAATGGGCACCAAGAAAGTGGCCGGAAAAACGATGGACAGGTTGAAAGCCTTAATCTGGCTGGCTGCGCAGGATGTTAAAGCAGATCTGGCCGGGAGTGAGGTGTATGAATACCAAAAGTTGGCGGAGCTGGTTGGCGTGGCTAAGTCGACCTGGACAGAAACCTATCTCCCACACTGGCTGGCAATGCGTAGCATCTTTACGCGGCTCGATAGCGGCGCTCTGATATCAGTAACGCGATCACGTTCACAACAAAAGGCGACAAATTTGGATGTAAGTCTTGCAAAACCGAACTGAAATGGATATATTTCGTGTAAATCTGATATTGTGCCATTGTTGTATGCACTGGCAGTAAATGAGTTTTCGAGCCTGAGGTTAACGCCTTGGGCTTTTTGCTTTATAGCGATTTAAGAATTTCTAAAACCACTCTGAGACCAGCCCCGTATAATTCCCCCATACATATAGGAGGGGATATGGATAACGGGTTTTACTGGATCCAGTTTAACGGGACTGCTCAGGTGGCATATTTTACCAATGAGATTTTTGAAGACCTGGAGACAGGTAAAATGATCACTGGAGTCTGGCATCTAACCAGAGGCGACGACATCTGCCATAACGGGGAAGCTGAGGTTCTCGAAGGACCATTGCAGCCACCGCAATAAAAAATACCAAACATCCAATCCCTGGCTTCCCGCCGGGGATTTTTCATTTCAGGCTCACGGGAATCATCCGCTACGTGCTTTGTTGATAAATTCAGCCCGTGAAGCCTGACCCTTTTCATACACACACAGCGCCATCCGAAAAATCGGAGGTGAGGCTATGACCAGAATGAGCACCATTTACAGCAGACTTTCATATGGAACAGGAACCACGCTGACCGGCTGCGGTGTATCAGCGAAGGCATATGCCGAAACAGCTAAAACAGCAAAAGAGGTGTCCTGGATGTTGGCCGACAGAATTGCAGGGTTAAGCCTGAGCGACTGGGCAATTATTGTCGGTATCGCATGCACTGTTATCACCTGTGCAGTGAACTGGTATTTCCGCTGGAAAGAACGGGAGGATCGGCGCAATGGCTATGCCACCAAAGCTGAAGAATAAACTGAGCGCAGCGGTCGTTGGTTTGATTCTTGCCGGGGCTTCCGCACCCGTTATTCTCGATCAGTTTCTGGATGAGAAAGAGGGTAATAGTCTGACGGCGTATCGCGACGGCGGAGGAATCTGGACAATTTGCCGTGGCGCCACGATGGTTGATGGCAAGCCGGTAGTGCAGGGCATGAAGCTGTCAGCTGAGAAATGCGCCCAGGTAAACGCCATTGAACGCGATAAAGCGCTGGCCTGGGTGGACCGCAATATCAAGGTACCACTGACAGAACCACAGAAAGCCGGGATCGCGTCTTTTTGTCCCTACAACATCGGCCCCGGTAAATGTTTCCCGTCTACGTTTTATAAGCGAATAAATGCTGGCGACCGTGAAGGCGCCTGTGAAGCGATCCGCTGGTGGATTAAAGACGGTGGCCGAGACTGTCGCCTGACCAAAGGCCAGAAAAATGGCTGCTATGGGCAGGTAGAAAGACGAGACCAAGAAAGCGCTTTGACGTGCTGGGGGATAGACCAGTGAGCCTGCGCTATCGGTTTATTGCCATTTTGCTGCTGGTGTCCGTTGCATTCATTGCTGGGAATGTATGGAGCAGCCGCGGTTGGGAAAAGAAGTGGGCCGAGCGTGACAGCGTAGAATCATCGCAAACAGCGAACGCACAGACCGCAGCCCGCATGATTGAACAAGGGCGTATTATTGCCCGTGATGAGGCTGTAAAAGATGCACAAGCACAAGCGGCTAAATCAGCTGCCACTGCTGCTGGTCTGTCTGCTACTGTTAGCCAGCTGCGCACCGAAGCAACAAAGCTTGCCGCCCGCCTGGACGCCGCAAAGCACACCGCAGATCTTGCCGCTGCCGTCAGAAGCAAAACAGCCATGGCCGACCCTACAATGCTTGCCAACATGCTCGGAAGCCTTGCAGAAGAAGTTCGATATTATGCTGAGCGAGCTGACGAAAGCTACCGGGCAGGAATGACATGTGAGCGTATTTACGACTCGGTGAGAGAGTCAAATAACGGGAACTGGCAAAAAGCGGGGACGAATCCCCGCAGATGATTAGCCTACCTTGCGGTAGCCGTAAACATTTTTGATGTGTTGGTGAAAGTAAACGCCTTTTGACCCGGCTGAAAGCAGGCCCAGATGTACTGTCGATGGAACACCTGAATACTGATAAATGCCGCCACCATGAAAGGCAATTTCAAGAACGTTTGTAGCGGGATCATATCCTACTGACTGGAGATTAGAAGATGAAACAGGTTGACGAATCAAAGCGGTTTCCTCGTTTGAATGGGAAAGGTCCCGAGGAAATCGTAGAGCTATTCAAAGGGTATAACTTTGTCGACGATCATGGTCATCGACTGGATATGTGCCAGGACTTCAAAGATTTGGTTGAGCTTGCCAGTAAAGCGCAGGCCTGACCGCATTACAGAAGTTCTTCACAGAGGGGCTTCGATAATGTATTGCCGCAGTTGATATTTTTAAACTTGGCCCCAATCTTCTAATAGACACAGATAGGCTGTGGTAAAAGGAGAATGAAATGCTTGATGGATATTTTGGTCTGACTGACCCTGGGGTTTCGAGAGAAGAGCATCAACGCTTACTTGCGGTTAAGGCTGCACTGGAGATAGCTAAGGCATCGGCTTCTTCGGCGTCAGGGGACTCATCAGGTGGGACGATGTATCAAGATTTAGACTTTGCGGCTAGTAAAGTGTCTGAGCTAGCAGATGCAATTCAGGATGCATTAGACCTTGAAAGTGAATAATTCCCCCTTATGAGGGGATGTTGTTATATGACCATCACAAAGGCCACTTTCGAGTGGCTTTTTATTGCCATCACCATGGGCAGACCAATCGTAATGGAGTAAAAAAGAGGTGCTATTGATCAGCCAGGATTTATTAAATCTGTTCAGACATAGAGTTTGTGGATCTTTTCATCTCAAGACTGGAGGTCTGTTTGACTGGCAAGGCGTAAATGTTGAAAGTATATGTCGATCTCACTATTCCCGGAACATCAATGCAGACGGTCTTTTTCTGAAAACTTGGCGGGAAAGATGGCAGGTTTTCCAACGTTTCAACATAAAAGGATATGTCGTCGGCGTTTCTTTCGAGAAACTTTACTTTCCCAATTAATGGGCAAGGGAGAACTGTTCTTTGTTGGATTACATGAATAAAGTGAGAGGTTGGTGAAACAACTTTCCTTGAGAGGTCGGATAGGATGCCTCTTTGCACCTGTTCAAGAAGCAAATCTCGCGGATAGTGGTGTTTCAGTTCTATGGTGGCGATGCAGTCACTTTCCTCATTGCCCTGTCGTGTTGGATTGTAGATTGATAAGTCAACAGCACCGATCCTTAGTTTCGGATGTTCACTAATAGCAATCACTGAATTCATCTGATTGATGATAACGACCAGCTCGTCTCGAATCTGAGTCTCATGCTTCCGGTTGTAAAAGTGAGCATTCAACTCATTCAGTTTTTTTTGCATCCTTTCATGTTTGATCGCTTGGAATAGCAATTCCTGAATCATCGTATCCCTTAATTTATTCAAAATAGTAGCAAGGATTATACATGGCAAAACCGGACTGGGGAGCTTTGCAAAACCAGTTCCTTGCCGAGCATGCTGAATCAGTAATTTCCTAACAGCATTGGAATCAAGCGAAGACGTTGTATATTACTTGATAATTCTGTGGGTTAAAATGATGAGAAGGGCGCAGCTGTGATCGCGCCCTTTAAAATTATTGAGATAGAATTTCCTTAAGGTATCTAATCAGATCGCTTTTTTTTGCACCAGTACACGCAGACAAACCATCGCTTAACTCATCAATTGTTTTTCCTATCGGGGATGGTCCTGCAGATGATCTTGCGAAGTAAATACCATTTTCATAGCCGATGTCGTATGTGATTTTGTTGAATTCAACTCTAACCATAGCCACTCCTACCAAGTCTAAAATGAAATAAACTATGGCACTCACCGACAAGCAAGAAATGTTCTGCCGCGAGTACCTCATCGATTTAAACGCTACGCAAGCGGCTATTCGGGCGGGGTACAGCGTCAAGACTGCAAACCGCATCGCCGCTAAGTTGTTGTCAAAAGTTGACATCCAAAACAGAATCGCCGAACTCAAAGCGAAGCGCAACGAAGATGTGGGTATTGATGCCGATTATGTGCTCCGTCGCTTGGTTGAGATCGATCAGATGGACGTTCTGGACATTCTCAATGACGACGGCAGCCTCAAGCCGATCACCTCATGGCCAAAAGCCTGGCGAATTTCTCTGACCGGCTTGGACATCAGCACGACCATTCAGAACTTCGACGAGGAGACGGCGGAAACCATCCTCAAAAAGGTTAAGTGGCCGGATAAGGTCAAGAACCTTGAACTGCTCGGCAAGCACATCAAAGTGCAGGCGTTCAAAGAGCAGGTTGAACAGAAGGTCACAGCAACCCACAGCATTATGCCGGTCCCGTCCTGCGATAACGTCGACGACTGGGAAGCAGCAGCACAGAAACAGCAGAGCGAGGTTCTTGGTGGATGAATTACAAAGCCGTCTGGAAACCTTTGCCGGGATCGCAATCGCTCTCCCTGAGCTGCCCATGTAACGAGATCCTCTACGAAGGAACGCGCGGACCGGGTAAAACTGCCGCGCAGCTGGCGCGCTTTCGTCGCCTGGTTGGTCTGGGCTATGGCTCGTTCTGGCGTGGCGTGATATTCGATACCGAGTATAAGAACCTCACCGACATCATTACCCAGTCAAAGCGTATGTATCGCCTATTTAACGACGGCGCACGCTATCTGGCATCGGCCAGTGAATTACGTTGGGTATGGCCTACTGGCGAAGAGCTGCTGTTCCGCTTCGGGAAGGAAGAGGGTGATTACTGGGATTATCACGGTCAGGAGTTTCCGTTCATCGGCTTCAACGAGCTGACCAAACAGCAGTCGGGTGAGTTCTACGAAATGATGTTCTCCTGCCGGCGCTCATCGTTCCGGCCGGAAAACTATCCGCTGGATGATGGCTCGCTGCTTAGACCGATCCCCCTGGAGACGTTCAGCACGACCAATCCGTTTGGCATTGGCCATACCTGGGTAAAGAAACGCTTCATCGAGCCAGCGCCGCGCGGCACTATCATTCGTGAAACGCAGAAGGTGTTTAACCCGCAGACCGAACGTGAAGAGGATGTGACGCTGACGCGAGTGGCTATTCACGGCTCGTTCAAAGAGAACCCGTACCTCGATCCCCAGTACATCGCAACGCTGATGGCCATCAAAGACCCTAATCGCCGCAAAGCGTGGGTAGAGGGCTCGTGGGACGTCACCAGCGGCGGGCGCTTTGACCACCTGTGGAATGCATCGCTGCATGTCATTAAGCCGTTCCGCATACCGGATAGCTGGACCGTCGACCGCTCCCATGACTGGGGCGAGTCGAAGCCGTTCTCTAACCTCTGGTGGGCGCGCGCCGATGGCACCGCAGCAGAGCTGCCGGACGGTCGCCAGTTCTGCCCACCTGCCGGGTCGCTGATCCTGATTGGCGAGTGGTACGGCTGCCCGCCTGACGAGCTAAATAAAGGCCTCAATATGTCCTCGACGAACGTCGCCAAGGGCGTTGCGTGGGTTGATAAGCGGTTGGTGGGTGAAGAGGTCGCCGAACCTGAAGAGATAAAACTCAACGGAGTGACACAGGGGCAGTTAAACATCAGGCCTGGCATCTGCAAGAAGATTGCGACAGGCCCTGCTGATGGGGCGATCTATAACACTGGCGATGATGAGCTATCGATTGCCCAGAAGATGGAAACACAGGGCGTTAAATGGGTGCCATCCAATAAAAAACCGGGCTCTCGCGTGAACGGTGCCGCCTTGTTCGCTGACATGCTCGAAGCGGTCATTGAAGGTAAAAAGCTGGAGTCAGGGATGCCCGAGAAACCAGCGTTTTACGTCTTCGAGTATTGTCGTGGCTGGATAAGTCGCGTGCCTGTGCTCGTTCGCGACAGCAAAAATCCAGACGACGTAGACACCCAGCAGGAAGACCACGACTGGGACGGCACGCGCTACGCAGTGCTGCATTCACCGCCGAAGAAAGTCGGCAAAGTCACCAACCTACGGATTTAATGCCATGCCTGATATTTCAACACCCAATCTGGACTATGGGAACATGGTGCAGGCGTGGGACATTAACGACGCCCTGATGGGCGGTACGCTGTATATGCGCCAGCTTGGTGAGGCATATCTGCCACGCTGGCCGAAAGAAGATAAAGAGGGCTACAAAAAGCGCCTGGCAGTGGCAACGCTGCTCCCAGCGTACGAAGAGACGATTAACCAGAACGTTGGGCGTGTATTCGCTGAGCCAATCCAGTTGGGTGAGAACGTCCCGGATGCGCTTCGCGAGTTTGCAAAGGACGTGGATCTGGAAGGTAGTCGCCTTGACGTTTGGGCGCAGGCGTTCTTCAGCCTGGCGATGCAGTATGGCCTATCTCATGCGCTGGTGGATTATCCCCGGGTAGACGCAGAACAGGTAAAGACCAAAGCAGATGAGAAAGCTACTGGCGCGCGGCCATATGTAACGATGCTCAATCCCCGACAGGTAATTGGCTGGAAGTCAAAGATGACTGCAGGCAAGGTCGTGCTCACGGAGCTGCGCATCAAAGAGGTGGTAGTCGAGGACGGTGATGACTTCGGGCAGACAAAAGTCGAGCAAATTCGATTGCTAACACCTGGACTGGTGCAGATTTATCGTAAGGCTACCGGCGATAATGCACAGGCGAACTGGGCGCTACACGAAGAATGGCAAACGTCGCGGCAGGACATCACGCTGGTCACGCTCTACACCAAGCGCACTGGTTTTATGTGCGGTTCTCCTCCGCTGTTGAATATGGCGCTGCTGAACGTGAAGCACTGGCAGAGTCAGAGCGAACAGGACAACATCCTGCACGTAGCGCGCGTCCCGTTGCTTACGGTATTCGGCCTGGAGGATGGGCAGGAACTGGTAATTGGCTCTTCGTCTGCAACTCAGTTCTCCGATCGACAGAAACAGGGGCTTGAATATGTCGAGCACACTGGAACGTCAATCAGTGCCGGTAAAGAGTCCCTGACTGACCTGGTAGAGCAAATGCGCCAGGCTGGCGCGAAGCTGCTGCGTACCGACAATACCTCGACCAAGTCTGTTGACCAGACCTCAGAAGAGAAAATGCAGGAGCAATCGCCGCTCTACACCATGGCAACCAGCCTTGAAGATGCAATCGACAATATCCTGCAGATTATGGCTGAGTACATCGGTGAATCCGAAGGCGGTAACGTTGATGTCCGCACTGAACTGGATGTTGAGTCGAAAGAGTTCAATCCTCCGGCAGCGCTGGCCATCCAGTCGCTGCGCCAGGGCGGCGATATACGTCGTGTTGACGCGATTAAGTCGCTCCAGAAGCTCAACATCATCGATGCTGATGCAGATCCCGATGTGGTGCTGAGTGAACTACTGGTTGAATCAGCCTCGCTGACCGAACCGCCACTAGGTGAGGTGTGATATGGCTCGCTCAGTTAATGATCGCCTGCAGGACGAGACGATAGCGCACGGCCTGTATGTGAACCGCTACGGTACTGGCGTTGCCCGGCGCATGGTGGCGTTGCTCAGCAAGATGGATGCTGACCTGGCTGCCAAACTGCTGGTGCTGCTGGATGGTAAGCGCGCTGATACCTACAGTGCCCGCCGCCTGGCTTCGCTTCTGGCTGGTGTGCGGGACCTCAACCAGCAGGCCTACGAACCGGTTAATGCCGCGCTTGCCCGAGAGCTGACGCGCTACGTTGAGTATGAGGCCGGGTATCAACTGGACTTGTTCAGCAGTGTCATTCCGAAACAGATACTCCAGCACATTCCGCTCCAGAACATTGCTCCTGAGCAGGTTTACGCCGCGGCTGTAGCACAGCCATTCCAGGGGCGTTTGCTGAAAGAGTGGGGCCAGAAACTCGAATCGGATCGCCTGGATAAAATCACCAACGCTGTGCGATCCGGCTTCCTCCAGGGCGAAACAGTAGAGCAAATCGTCAAACGTGTTGCTGGTACGCCGAAACTCAACCGTGAAGACGGGATAATCAATGCCTCCCGGCGTGACCTGGCGGTTGTGACCCGTACTGCGGTGAACCATATGGCCGCCTCAGCCCGTCAGGACTTCGCTCGGGCAAACAGCGACATCGTGAAGGCCAAACAGTGGTCATCCACGCTTGATACCCATACGAGCCAGTGGTGCATCATCCGCGACCGCAGGCTTTACACCCTCGACGGCAAGCCGCTGGGGCATGTGGTTCCGTACCTGCGCGGCCCCGGCAAAATCCACTTCTGCTGTCGCTCCGGCGAAATCCTTATTACGAAATCGTGGGAGGAATTGCAGATACCACCTGACGAACTGAGCAACGCAACCAGGGCGTCCATGGACGGCCAGGTGCCAGCACATACGAGTTATGCCGACTGGCTCACCCGGCAGCCGTACGCGCGACAGGAGCAGGTGCTGGGAGTTACTCGCGCCATGATGCTTCGCGACGGAAAAATCACGGTACCAGAGATGTTCAACGATGCCGGTGAGTTCCTGACCCTAGACGAATTGCGCCGCGTGGATGCGTCGGCGTTCCAGTAGCACAAACCCCATGAACATCAGGCTGCCTCCGGGCGGCTTTTTTTATGCCTGCCGCTGAGCGGATGCGATGCGGTGACCGGGTCGGATGACCTACTACCAATGGCCGGAAGGCTGGAGCAAAACAATGAAACTCAAACTCGATGCTAACGGCAATGTGGTCGTTGAAAACGGGATGCCTGTCTACGTACATGATGACGGCAAAGAAATCCCGTTCGACGCGGTCGCAGCGATGACCAAAATCACCTCATTAAACGGTGAAGCAAAAACTCACCGCGAGGCGAAGGAAGCGGCGGAAGCCGGTCTCGCGAAATTCGCTGGCATCACCGACCCGACCAAGGCGCTTGAAGCCCTGGAGATGATGACCAAAATCGACCAGAAGAAACTGATCGACGCTGGTGCCGTTGACCAGGTGAAGGCCGAAATCACCAAGGCATTCCAGCAGCAACTGGACGAAGCCAATGGGCGCAGCCAGAAACTGGAAACCCAACTCTACGACGAGATGATCGGCGGCCGCTTCGGTGGTTCGAAGTTCATTTCCGAGAAGATGGCGATCCCGGCTGAGTTCGTGCGTTCCCATTTCGGGCAGAACTTCAAAATCGAAGACGGCAAGGTCGTGGCCTACGACGGGCAGGGCAACAAGGTGTTCTCCCGTACCAAGCCTGGCGAACTGGCTGGTTTCGACGAAGCGCTGGAATCTCTGGTCGAGTTGCATCCGCAGAAAGACTACATCCTCAAAGCGTCCGGTAACAGCGGCGGCGGCTCGCAGCAGTCGCAGCATCAGGCCGGGCAGAAAACCATGAAACGCGGTGCGTTTGACGCTCTGGATGGTGCAGGCAAGCAGGCTGCGCTTAGCGATGGCGTCAACATCGTCGATTAATTGAAAGGAGCCATAAATGGCAGGCAACACCCTTACTGGTCTGATCCCGACCATTTATACTGCACTGAACGTTGTTTCCCGTGAGCAAACTGGGTTTATTCCAGCCGTTGCGCGAAATGCAAAAGCAGATGCCGCAGCCAAAGGCCAGATTGTTCGTGCGCCAGTTGCGCCAACAGCTAAAACTGAAGACATCACCCCCGGAGCCTCCGCGCCAAACACTGGCGATCAGGTGATTGATGGGGTTGATGTAACCATCACCAAGTCCAAAATGGCCCCGGTCAAGTGGAACGGTGAAGAACAGTTGGCGCTTGGCCCGGCTGGCACCTACAACATTATTCTCGCAGACCAATTCCAGGAGGCGTTCCGTGCGCTGGCAAACGAAGTGGATGCAGACCTCGCGGCGCTGTTCTTTAACTCGTCCCGCGCTGTTGGTGCACCTAAGGATACCCCGTTCAGTATCAAAGACGACCTGACCGATGCGGCACTGGCGCGTCAGATTCTGACCGATAATGGTGCTCCAACTACTGATATGCGCATGGTGCTTGGCGGTGAGGCAATGGCATCTATTCGTGGTAAGCAGTCTGTGCTGTTTAAAACGAATGAGGCAGGAACTGACCGGATGCTGCGTGAAGGCATCATCGGCAAAATCATGGGGTTCAATCTCCATGAGTCATTCAATATCGGCCGCACCTCGAAGAGCACAGCTGCTGGCTATAAGGTCAATGGCGCGAAGGTGGCTGGCGACATCATTGTTGCTATCTCTGCTGGTACAGGCGGGATCGCAGCTGGCACCGCGGTGAAATTTGCCGGAGACGATAACCAGTACATGGTTGTGGCTGCCACCTCCTCAAGCATCACCATCAGCGCTCCTGGTCTGCGTCAGGATCTGGCTGACCAGGCTGCGGTCACTGTGCTGAGCGAGTTTGCGCCAAACATGGCCTTTGCCCGTAACGCATTCCTGCTTGCGAGTCGCACCCCGGCGATGCCAGAAGGTGGTGATACCGCAGATGATGTCATGAACGTGACCGATCCGGTTTCCGGCATTACCTTCCAGGTGGCGCTGTACCGCCAGTACCGCCAAGTGCGCTATGAAGTCGGTCTGTCGTGGGGTGTTGCTGCCGTTAAGCCACGCCACGCATGCATCATCATGGGCTAACCAATGGGGCTTCGGCCCCTTTGTTTTTCAGGAGGCCAAATGGCCGGATTGACCAAAGAGCAGCGCGCGCAGCGTGAGGCTGAAAAGCTAGCGGTGCAGAACGACGCTGAACATGCTCCTGCTCAGCAGGAATCTACCGGCAATGAGCTGGTGGTCATGGTGCGTGATACCCCAGAGTTCCCCGGCGGTCCGCTGAGCGCCGAGGTTCACCCTGACGAAGTTGATAACTGGCTGGCGCTGGACTGGCGTCTGGAGGAATAACCATGCTGGTGGCCGATCCTCATTCGCCAGATTTCAACACCTACGCCAGTGTTCTCAACCTGCGCACATTCGCGGCAGGTCGCGGGTATACCGCTCCTGCCGATGATGGCGAGTGCGGCCAGATGCTGATGCAGGCGATGGATTATCTGGAGGGGCAGCAATGGCGCGGGCAGCGGTCCAGCGCATCACAAGCGCTGTCCTGGCCGCGCGCAGGTGTTCGCTTCGACGGTGTTGACCTGCCGGACGACGCCATCCCGCAGCGTCTGGTTGATGCTCAGTGCCGACTGGCCATCGAATCGCAGGAGATTGACTTAACGCCTTCGGTTGCTGGTGGCGGCGCGGTGACGATGGAACGCGTCGAGGGTGCGGTAACCGTTCAGTACGAAGCGGGTACCAACAAGGCTGCACCATCATTCCCTTGGCTCTACTCCTTGCTGCGAGGGCTGGTGGTCGGCGGCAATCAGGTCCGTATTGAAAGGGGCTGAAATGGCAATTAACTATCTGCGCATGCGTGCGACAGCCACTCGGCTGCTGACCGAAAACGGGAAGGCATATCAGCTTTCCCGTGGCGGCACGACTATCCGCGACCAGTTTGGGAAAGAGATCACCACTCCGGAAATCACTGCGACCGTCACCGGTGTTATCACCGAGTATTCATCCCGAGAAATCGACGGTTCCCTGATTGCCACGGGCGATAAAAAACTGGCGGCCACGTTTGAAACGGAAGTGCGTATCGATGACCACATCGAAATCGACGGCAAGAAATGGCGAGTGGTTCAACCGAACCCGGTTAAGCCTGCTGATGTGCTTATCTCCTACAACATCCAACTGAGGGCGTAACTATGGCTGACACTGCTAATCAGCCGTTCCTGGCTGCTATTCAGCTGTTCGTCGATGGCTCAAAGGAGGACATAGACCAGGTGGTGCGCCGGACAGGTATCAAAATACTCGGACGGCTGGTGGATATGTCCCCCGTCGGGCAGCCGGATATCTGGCAGGTGAACCAGACGGCAACCTCTTACAACACTGCGGTTCGGGAACATAACGCGGCTTTGCGTGATGACCCGGACAACCTCACAAAGTCAGGGCGACTTAAGCGCGGGCTGCGTGTTAATGACTCGATGGATATCAAAAAGCCTGACGGGTATGTTGGAGGCCGTTTCAAAAATAACTGGTACGTGGGATTTGATAGTCAGCCAACCGAATCGAACGAGACGCCAGATGCGTCCGGGCAGGGTTCTAACTCACGTGGAATGACGGTGCTCGAGGTGTTCCGGGTAGGGCAGGTTAATTCGATTTACTTCACCAATAACCTGCCTTATGCCGTAGCCCTGGAGAATGGGCATTCTGGACAGGCGCCTGGCGGCATGGTTGGTATAACTGCGCTGGATGCCGCGCAGCTGTTCCGTGAGGCAATGAGCGAGGTGCGAAATGGTCGGTGAACAGTCAATGCGGATCGCTGACCTGCTGGAAAGCCGTGTCGCGGTTATCTGCTCATCGCTCGGTCTGCCTGTCGCCTGGCCGAACATCGCGTTCACCCCTCCGGATAATGCGCCGTACGGGCGCGTTTACATCTTGCCGGCTCAAACAGTTGGGCAAGATATGGAAGGCCAACTGCGAACATATCAGGGCATTCTCCAGCTCAACATCATCGCTCCGGCGGGTAGCGGCGTGACTCAGGCCAGAGGACTGGCTCAGTACATCGCTGACGCTTTCCCCGAAGGGCTACCGCTGGTGGATGGTGACCTCACGACTTACATCAACGGGCCGCCACAGATTCGTTCACCAATACAGGACCGTCCGACATCTGCACCAAACGGCAGCAGCGGCTCCATAACCTATACCATCCCCATCAGCATGCAATACCGCGCTGATTACTGACCCGTCACTCGGCGGGTTTTTTATTACCTAAATTCAGGAGAATGCAATGGCATTCGCAATCCCCAATGGGTCGCGTGTAAACGTGGCCAAGGCCTATCTTGCGCCGATTGTCTTCACAGCGGCATCCAATGCAACGGAATGCGAACTGACCGTTGCCTCTGCGGCTGGCATCCTCGCGGGTGATGTCGTCCAGGTCAGCTCTGGCTGGCTGAAGCTCGACAACATGGTGGTGCGCGTCAAATCAGTCACCGGTACTAAAATCGTGCTGGAAGCGTTCGATACCACCGATACCACGAAATTTCCGGCAGGTACCGGTGCGGGTACGCTGCGTAAAATCGATTCGTGGATCACCATGCCTCAGGTCATGACCTTATCTACCGAAGGTGGCGACCAGCAGACCATCAGCATCCAGTTCCTGGAGGATGATAAGGCTCGTACTATCCCGACGTTTAAAAACGCCGTGGTGCAGGTCTACACTTTCGCTCATGACCCGCAGTTGGCTATCTACAAGCGCCTGATTGAACTCGACGAGTCGAGCGATACTACGGCGGTATGGTTCCATAACCCACGCGGTAAAGCTGATCGCTACTACTCTGCCAAAGTGTCCTTCCAGAAGGTACCACGTACCGAAATCAATGCCGTAGAAAGCAACGAAGCGCGCATGAACTTCGAATCGGATATGCAGATTTACCCGATCGCTGATTCCTCCGCTGTGCCGCTGGCGTTCCTGACCGACCTGCCCCCAACACAATCTGTTGCTACTGGCGCAGCACTGGACCTGGCTGTGGTCATGCAGGGTGGTTCAGCGCCTTACACCTACGTGTGGAAGAAGGGGGGCACAGCCATTCCGGGCAAAACGGCCTCGACGTTCAACATCCCGTCTGTGGCATCCGGTGATGCTGGCTCTTACACCTGCGAAGTCACCGACGCCGCAGGCAAGACCATCACATCTGCTGCGTGCGTTGTCACTATCAGCTAACCAATGATGCCCGGTTCGCCGGGCCATTCTGAGATAACTTCATGACCAAATTCTCTCTGATCCCGAATCCTACCTTTTCCGTAACCGCCAGCATCCCGCGCGCCGGCGCTGAAGACGGCAAACTGACCTTCACCTTTCGCCATAAGACGCTCGAAGAGCTGCGCGTAATGGATGAGAAGTTGCAGAAATCAGCTGAAGGTAAAAAAGCCCCCGTCGAACCGCAGGCTGACTATCTGATGGAGATCGTCGATGGCTGGGCGCTACCGGACGAATTCAACCGCGAAAACGTGGTTGTCCTTCTGAAAAACTACCCTCGTGCGTTCGACAGCATCGGCTTGGCCTACACCAAAGAGCTGATGGGCATCCGCGAAAAAAACTGAGACAGGTCGCCGCAGCTTTGTATACGCCAGGGCCGACTCTGGCGGAGCTAAGTGCTTTTGGTTTAACGCCTGAGGACGTCGAAGAGGAGGTGAGGATACTGCCATCCATATGGGAGGCCTTCACCGTCTTCTCCGCGCTGGCTACCCAATGGCGCGTCGGCGCGAGTGGTGCGACCGGTCTTGATTACAACGTTCTCCCCTGGATTTTTGAACTACACGGGGTAAAAGATGCGGCGGCCTGCATGGCTGACCTTCAAGTCATGGAAAGCGAGGCTCTCAAAGTAATGCACAAGGAGACGAAATAATGTCTGACCAAATCGCCTCGATTACTTTGCGGGCTGATGTTTCTGAGCTGAAAACGGCCAGCAATGAACTGGATAAACTGAATGAGGCTGCTGCGGGTGCGGTAGCAGGTGCTGATGCTTTGGCTAATGCGGCGAAACGGGTAAAACCATCAGCTCAGGAAGGCGCAGAGGGAATTCGGGAGCAGCGAGAAGCACTCAAAGGTCTGCTGGATAATATCGACCCGGTAAACAAGGCACTGAACAGGCTTGATGAACAGCAGGCCGCGCTGCGTAACTTCCAGACTAAAGGCTTACTGGATACCGACGATTTCCAGTACTACAACAAAATCCTCGATGACACCCGCCTAAAGCTGACCGACACTGGCGAAGCTGCGGCGAAAGCGCAGGCAGAACTGGCAGCCACCCAGGCCTCCGAGAAACAATCCGCAGCGCTGAAAAACCTCCTGGGTTCCATCGACCCGACGATCCGGGCATTCAACTCGCTGGATGAACAGCACGCTCAGCTGGTGGCGCATTTCGAGTCAGGGCGCATCAATAGTGCTCAATTCGAGCACTTCAACACCATCCTGAACCAGACGCGTGAGCGACTCACCGGTGTGGCCGACGTGCTGCCAGAGGCACTATCCCGCCAGGAGGCAGCGGCGCGTCGTGCCGGTATCTCCGTGGGTCAGTACAGCGCCGCGATGCGCACACTTCCTGCACAGTTCACCGATATCGCCACACAGCTAGCTGGTGGGCAGTCTCCGTTCCTGATTCTGCTCCAGCAGGGCGGGCAAATTAAAGACCAGTTTGGCTCAGTACAGGGCGCGCTGTCGGGTGTTGGTGAATACATCCGCAGCATGGTCGGGATGATTAACCCAACCACGATCGCTCTGGCCGGTCTGATTGGTACGATCGGACTCTTGGCTGCCGCCGCGTACAATTCATCCGAGCAATTCGACCAGGTGGCGCGATCGGTCATCATGATGGGCGGCGCTGGCTTCGCCTCAATGCAGCAGCTAAATGAGGCTGCTGAAGAGGTGGCCGGCAAGACGAATACATCCATCAGTTCCACAGTAGATACGCTGGTTACGCTGAATGACACTGGTAAATATACCGCCAGCCAGATGAAGCAGATCGCCACGTCCATCACCCTGATGGGTAAGGCTGGCAGTGACACTAAAACGGCGATGTCCGACTTCGGCAAGATTGTCAGCGACCCGGTGAAAGGGCTGTCCAGCCTGAATGAGCAATATGGCTTTGTTGATGAAGCCATGATGAAGCACATCATCCAGTTGCGTAAGCAGAAGGGTGAAGAGGCTGCCGTAGCAGAGGCCATTCAGCTTTACGCTGATGTTATGTCCAGGCGCGCTGAAGAAACGAACAAGGCTACTGATAACATCGGCAGAGTATGGGATACGCTGAAAAAAAGCGCATCCGACAACTTCCGGGATATTGGTATTACTGTCCGTGCCTGGGGGAACCAGGTGATCGATATCTTCAACTTGGTAGAAGCGTCGATAAAAGACCTGTTTCTCAATATCACATCGTTGGATGCCAAATTCACTGGTACTGTTGCTGGGTGGGCAGAAAAGATACCTGGCGGCGGGGCATTAGCTAATTTCCTCGGTATGGACGTCGAGGCAATGAAAAAGGCCGGGGCAGAAGCAGATAAACAGATCGCCGAGAATAAAAAGCGTTACAACAAGTTGTTGGAACGTGTTTCCGCTCCTAATGCCCAGGCCAATTATGAGGCTGAAGCAAAGGGGGCAGGAGTTTCCGGGGACGGTGGTACCAGCCGCGAGTCCAGGAATGCGGTTTCGAAATTAGCCGAAGACTCAGCCAAAAAGACCAAAGAAGCGAAAGCAACACTCGATGCAGGCGATCGCACCCTTGAGAACTACCGGGCACAGGCCAGAACGTTAACGGAAACCCTCGAGACCCTGCGTCAGACTGGGGAAACGCACGCCAAAAATACTGAGTTCAGCAAACAGCAATCCCACTTTGCTGAGCTGGATGTGGCTGCCAAAACCCGGGCCCTCACCGCGCAGGAGAAATCTCTCCTGTCGAGCCGTGAAGCCATTCTGAACGCAGCCAAGGTTGTGGATCAGAAAAACAAGGAAGTAGAGGCCCAGCAGAAGATTAACAGCCTGGCAAAGCAGGCTAACAAGTACGTCACACAGATGACAGAGAAGTCCGGGGCACTCAGAAGCGGGTCTGGCTTGAGTAGCCGCATGGCTCAACGAATGACTGAGGAGGCTCAGCTACGTCAGGGATGGCTGAACGGCGGCGGAAAACTTGAAGATGCTGGCTACGAGAAAGAGCTGGCAGCGCTTCGAAGTTACTATGCCGAAGAGGATAAGCTGCGCGGTGATTGGAAGGATGGCGCCGTTAGTGGGTGGAATGAGTATCTGGAAGCAGCGACAAATACATACGACGCTGTGAAAGGTGTTGCCGGTTCAACTTTGACCGGGCTATCTGACATGCTTACCGACCTCATGATGACAGGAAAGGCATCGATAAAAGAGTTCGGCAAGTCCATGCTCAGGATGATCCTGGATGTTACCAACAGGCTTATGGTCGCATACACCTTGCAGGCGGCCATGGGGTGGATTAGTGGTGGCTCTAGCGCTTCGGCGGGTGCTGGGCAATCCTTCGCGGTTCCGTCATTTGCCCCGAACGCAAAAGGTGGGGTGTATGAGTCACAAGGCCTACATCAGTACGTAAACGGGGTATACGACTCACCTCAGTATTTTACCTTTCAGGGTGCGTCAAAGTTTGCTAAAGGCGGTGTTTTTGCAGAGGCCGGAGCAGAGGCGATCATGCCGCTGACGCGAGATTCCGCCGGGCGGCTTGGTGTTAGGGCGCAAGGTGGAGGGGGTACGCAACCGCAGGTCAACATAGACATCTATGTGGACAACAAGGGCAACGCATCATCAACCACATCTGGAGATGGGAATGCCGCCGCGAGGGCTTTAGGAAAGGAAATCGAAGCTAAAGTGACTGAGATCCTGGCGAGAGCCGCCCGCAGCGATGGGTTGCTTGGCAGGCAGTTCCAGTCAAAGTAGTAGTCTGACTCTGATCCTGAGACAGTAATATCACCCGCACCTGGTTACACCACAGCATCCCTTGGTTATTATGCTCAAAACCATACTAATCAGGGGATGATAATGAAAAAGGTCTTCACGACTGTTGTGTTAGCAATGGCTCTTTCTGCGTGTGCCGGGAATGGTTCAGGCAATAACGAACAAAAACAAGCCAAGTATGATGAGCTTTCGAAGTGTGATGTAAATATTGATAACCCCTCTCAGGCCCCAAAGAACAAAATGGAGTTTGCTGAATACCTGTCGACTCAGGCACGGAATGCGTCTGCGGATCAGTTCGTGATTCAAAAGAGGTTGGAGATCCTGCAGTTGGTTGGGTGGAGTGATTCTGTAGCCGACTCCATTGCATCGTGTGGGGCAGCAAGAAAAGATAAGCGGAAGCAAATGGCATCAGGTGCTTTCGAGTGGATGAAAGCGAGCACCATTAATGCAGATGAAAAGCGCGCGCTTGTTGAGGCGTACAGCTCTTGGGAGGCTTATGTGACAAGCCAAACGCCACTATCTAAGCAGAGTTTCGATTCTAAAGTCGGTTATTACAAAAACATGTAACTAATTACTTTTAATATAAAAGGGCGATAAAAAATCGCCCTTAAATTTGCCATTGAAATGTTATATTGCGTCCGCAAATCTAGGTAGTTTTTCCTCTTGAGGAACAACTGAAATGATATCCGCTTTCTGCTTACGAATTGCCTTTGTTTCATAGTAATGCTGAGCAGTTGCTGTTTCGATAAAATCTACATCATTTCCTGCGATCTCAAATACAGCATCTTTGATATCGCTCAATTTTACATTGAAAAACTCCTTACGCTTATTAACTAGGTTAGTGCGTTGCTCATTGAAACGCTGATGGAGCATGCTTTCCATTGCTGGGGCATCTTCACTGAAAATCATTGCATGAACATCGAATAGGAATGGGACTGATGCACTACCCAGTTCGTCGACTCGATCTTGAGGATCAAGTCGACGCGTCATTCCTATTTTAAAAACATCATCACCAAACGAACCAATATTAGAAATAACGTACACATGGCCGCGTTTAGTTTGCTGAGCCATTGAAAGAGCTTTTTGACCTTTCAACAACGCCTCTTCTAAGGCATGCTCTAGTTCGGATACCTTCGCTTGGTGCTTCTCTACTTGCTCAGCTGTCATTTGGGCTAGCTTCGATTCCATTTCTTTACGGGCTTTATCCAACGCTTTTTTGGCGCGACGTTCTTCATCTTCAGCCTCTCGAAGTGCACGATCAATTTCGGCTTGAGCTCGCTTCTCCTCAGCCATCTGAGCGCGGATTTCACGTTGTTCTTCTCTTTCTTCTTGTTTTTTTAAACGATATTCATGTGTAAGTCGAAGTTCATCTAGCTTCAAATCTAAAAAAGCACGATTGATATAAATCTGGTTAACCTCATTCATCTTATTCAAGGCATCAAATGCTTTATAAATTCTTTGCTCCATTTGATAAACGTTTTTAAATGTACAGTTTGCAATAGCTGCATCACATTCACCATTGAATGCACGTGCTGTCATCTGAATGCCGCGAGTGGTCATTTTCCGACCTTCACTTTTAGAGCCACCT
This sequence comes from Citrobacter sp. Igbk 14, assembly GCF_028069825.1. NCBI lineage: Bacteria > Pseudomonadati > Pseudomonadota > Gammaproteobacteria > Enterobacterales > Enterobacteriaceae > Citrobacter > Citrobacter sp. Igbk 14. The sequence continues at coordinate 11,726 of NZ_JANEWM010000011.1, read as the reverse complement.
ACCGTCCATTCAGTAGGGCAATGTATTGCGCCAAATTCAGTTTTGTCACGTAGCAGATTTTTTTGTCGTTCGCGACATGCCTTGATCGCATCCTGAAAACTGGCCGATGTTTCAAAATCGAAGTGTGGTGCATAGAACCCCATGTCGGCAAATTCCATATCATCTTTATAGATTGATAGTGCTTCTTCCAACTCATCGTAAGTGATTTTTTTCTCACGATAGGATTTGCGCAGCTCATCAATCTGCTTCTCAATTTCTGTACGCTTGACTCTTTGTGTTTCTACAGCAGTCAGCGCTTCTGTGTTCATTCGCTTAGCTGCTAAACGAGCATCTGATAGAATATCCTCCGCACGCTGAGTTATAGATTTTGCATCTTTTTCACTGGCTGCAATAGTTTTGGCTGCCACAGCTTTTGCTTCGTCAAGGTTGTTTTGCGAATCAATAATTAACTCTTCTGCGGTTTGCTTAGCTGCATTCACGATTCGCTCAGCTTCTGTTTCAGCATTGGTGATTGTCGCGTAGCGCTCAAGTTTTGCTGCCTTTTCTGCTGCATCAGCCCTGGCTGACTTTAATTTAATAATGTTAATCACCAAAATCGTTAGAACAACTACGAAAGCTACAGCTCCAATGGCTGCATAATGCACAATATTCATTAAACTATCCCTGTGAATTGGTTAGCTATGATGGATAAAAATATCGACGGAGTGTCGCATATTTCATCATTTTATATATGTGAAGTAACTAATTCTTTTTTCAATGACGTTGTTTCAAGTCAATTTTTCATTAGCCAAATAAATAACCTAACTTTTAACCCAGCTCCGGATGGGTTTTTTATGGAGTAAAAATGGCAGTAGATACCTACAACTGGCACTCGCAGCTCGGTGCGGGTGCTGTCGAATACAGTCAAACGATACGGTCTGCGCAATTCGGTGATGGTTATGAGCAGGTAGCCGAGAACGGCATTAACTCTACCGCCATTCAGGTACCGATGAAGCATGTGGGTGCTGACTCTGAAGTGAATACTGTTCGCGACTTCCTGTTGGCGCATACCGTTAAAGCATTTGTCATCACGCCGCCTGGCGAGGAGATGGGGCTGTATCGGGTGGTGTCCGACTCTGTACGTAAAAACCAACTCAGCAGCAAATTCGCTGAGCTGACATTCACGATTAAGCGTGCCTATGGCGTCTATGCCTGAGGTGGAGCATGACAGTACTGATTGATACAGCTGCAATGCTGGTGCCGGGCGGTAGAGTCCGGCTGGTTGAAGTAGATGCTTCAGAGTTCAGCGGCGGTATTCACCGCTTCCATTATTCACCATTTCCTCATTCTCCCGCCGAGATTGATGCTGCGAACGGCGATGAGGCAAAGCTAGGACCAAAACCCATCATCTGGGATGGAAAAATCTTCGATTTCTGGCCCTTCCAGATTTACGATCTTGCACTGTCAACCGACCAGACTGCAGAACCGAAGCTGAGCATGTCTAATCTCGATGGTCATATCACTGCGCTCTGTCTGCAATTTAAAGACATGGTGAATGCGAAGGTGAGCATCATCGATACCTATGCTGTTTATCTTGATGCGGCCAACTTCCCCGGGGGCATAAACCAGACAGCAGATCCGACGATGTATACACTTCAGACTTTCTGGCTGGACATGAAAACCTCAGAGGATGATGAGGTGGTCTCCTGGACGCTGACTAGCCCGGCGGATTTGCAGAACATGGTTATTCCCACCCGACAGATCACATCACTCTGTGAGTGGTCGCTGCGCGGCCAATACCGTAGCGGAGACGGCTGCACCTACAACGGCACGGTGTATTTTGATGCGAAGGGGAATTCGGTCGCTGACCCTGCGCTCGATGTATGCGGCGGCTGTCTGAGCGATTGCCGCAAGCGCTTTGGCGCGGGGCTGGCTGAGCCAAACGCTGCTATTCTTGATTTTGGTGGGTTCCCGGCAACTGTTCTCTTCTCCCGATAACCGGACTTCAAAATGAACAAAACGATAATGAATGCCATCCGGAAGCATGCTCTGGAGGAATCGCCACGCGAGTGCTGCGGCTTTGTCATTCAGTCAGGACGGCGTCAGCGTTACTTCCCGGTACCGAATAGCCACGATAATCCGACAGAGCATTTCCGCATCGATGCTGAGCAGTGGGCGAATGCTGAAGACATCGGCACTATTATCCGCGTGATTCACTCGCACCCAGGCGATGGTGCCAGAGCTATCCCATCAGACCTTGACCGGCAGCAGTGCAACCAGTCCGGTGTGGTCTGGGGTGTCTACGCGCCAGACTGTGATGAATATGCCGAGATAACACCGGGCTCCATCCCGCTAATTGGTCGCCCATTCATCCTTGGCTCGCACGATTGCTGGGGGCTGATAATGGATTGGCATGCTACTCAGGGAGTAACGCTGACCGATTTCCGCGTCGAGTACCCCTGGTGGGAAAGCCAGTATCCGGACAACCTCTACTTCGATAACTGGGAGCAGGAAGGGTTCGTCGAGTGCGATCCTGCGCCTGGTTGCATGGTCATCATGCAGGTTGAATCCGGAAAGTGGAATCATGCGGGAATTCTCACCGAGGAAGGTGAACTGCTTCACCATCTGTATGGACAGCCCTCCTCCATTACTCCGTATGTGCGTGGCTATTTCAAAGACCGGACGATGATATGCGTCCGACATAAAAACTTACCTCAGGAGATAAAACCATGGCGCGGTTAACAACGATTCGCCTGTATGGCGCATTAGGGGCTCGATTTGGCCGGGTGCATAAAATGGCAGTACAGACGTCAGCGGAGGCGGTAAAGGCACTATGCGTGAACTTTGACGGGCTGGAAGAGTATCTCCGCAATGCACAACAGAACGGCATGACATTCGCAGTATTCCGTGGAAAGCGAAACATAGGGATAGAGGACTACAAAGAGCTTTCCGGCACGAGCGACATCCGTATTGCGCCGATTATGGAAGGCTCTAAGAAGGCGGGGGTTTTCCAGACAATTTTGGGGGCTGTAATGATAGTTGCAGGTATCGTGGTAACTGGTCTTTCGTATGGTTGGGCTTCCCCTGTAGGTGGTGCCATGATATCCGCTGGTATCGGCATGATGGCCGGAGGTATCTATCAGATGCTTTCTCCACAGCCCAAAGGGCTACAGGGACGAGATGACCCCGATAACAAACCCAGCTATGCTTTCGGTGGTTCGGTAAACACTCTTGCCATGGGTAACCCGGTAGCGGTGCTCTACGGTGAGCGCGAGATTGGCGGCGCCATCATTAGTGCCGGTATTGTTGCTGAGGACATTTAGATTTCAGCATCATAGGTCATGGTCAATCAGTAAAGTACTATGCTACTTTCTTTGGCATTTCATTAAAGGAAAAACATAGATGCCAGCCATCAAAATAATTGCAGAATGGTGCAAGCCGGAAAACGATATCATTCTCAGTTCTACCCTAGAATTTGTTGCAGCGATAGGGGCAAATGGACATATCAAACCTGAAAACCGGGTTTATGGCGTAATAACAGGATATGGACACGGTTCTCTTCCGCCAGGTGATTATTCATTTGTCAGTAAAATTGCTGACGATGAGAAATGCCTAAGAATGGACTGGGGTAGAGATTATCAGAAATATAATTCAACAATTGATGTACTTGGAAGGCAGTTACATCCAGGGGAAATCATCACCCATGTGGAAAAGCCCGGAGCCGATCATACGTACAATTACAAAATAGTCTCAATAACGTATTTTGAATAATATAACCTCAGAAAACTCCAACCCGCTTCGGCGGGTTTTTTTATGGATGCAATATGGCAACGATTACTGGTGCGAAGGGTGGTAGCCAAAAACAGCATACACCTGTAGAACAGCCGGACTCTGCGCAATCAATGGCTCGCTGCCGCATGCTTCTGGCGCTCGGGGAAGGTGAGTTTGCAGGTGGGTTGGACGCTACGCGCATATTCCTGGATGGCACACCGCTGGGCAATGCCGACGGCTCAATGAATTTTGAGAATGTATCCTGGGATTTTCGTCCTGGCACTCAGGTTCAGACACCAATCCCCGGATTCCCGGCAGTTGAAAATGAAACCAGCATTGGTGTTTCGCTGACGAAAGTCACCCCATGGACTCGAGCTATCAGCAATACCCAGATCGATGCCGTACTGGTGCGCATTGGTATTCCAGGACTTCAGCAGCAGGAAAATGATGGTGATATCGTTGGTACAACCGTGCAATACCATATTGATCTCGCCGTTGATGGTGGCGCGTATTCTACGGTGATGACCAAAACGGTTACGGAGAAGCTAAGTTCACTGTACGAGATCACCCATCGTATTAATCTGCCGAAAGCAAACACCGGCTGGCAAATCCGGGTTGTTCGCGATACTGATGACAGCACCAGCCAGATGCTTCAGAACAAAACCCAGGTGCAGGCTATCACTGAGGTGATAGACGCTCGTCTGCGTTATCCTCACACCGCGCTGCTGTATGTGTCATTTAATGCAAAAGCTTTCAGCAACATCCCGAAGATTTCGTGTAAGCCGAAAGGAAGGATAATCCGTATCCCCCAGAATTACGATCCGATTGCACGCACATACGGTGGCTCATGGGACGGTACTTTCAAATGGGGATGGACCAATAACCCTGCATGGATTTGGTTCGATGCACTGACCGAACCTCGTTTTGGTCTAGGTCGTCGTGTATCGATGGATATGCTCGACAAATGGGAGCTTTACCGTATCGCCCAGCGCTGCGATCAGAAAGTGCCAGACGGGAAGGGTGGCAGCGGGACAGAACCGCGATTTATGTTTGATGCCTATATCCAGTCACAGGCCGATGCTTGGCAGGTGATTAAGGACATCGCTGCCGGTTTCAATGGTATGACGTTCTGGGGCAACAATATGTTCAATGTTGTCTCGGATATGCCGGCAGATACCTCAAAACTCCAGATCCTCACGCGCGCCTCAGTGGTCGGGAAACCGACCTATTCCAGTGGTAGTGAGAAGAACCGCTATAGCTCAGCGTTGATTAACTTTAGCGATCCGGATAACCACTATCAGGACCGCACAACGGCAGTGATGTTTCCCGATTTGGTTAAGCAGTTCAAGTTTAAGCAGACGCAATTGACGGCCATTGGCTGTACACGTGAAAGCGAAGCACAGCGCCGAGGTGGTTGGGCAGTGTACTCCAATTCTCTGGACCGCATTATCAGTGTTCAGACCGGGCTGGATGGATTCGCATACGTTCCTGGTACTGTGTTCGCTTTTGCCGATGAACGGCTGTCTGGTCGTGTCTATGGTGGACGTATCACTGATTACAATTCAGGGTTGAAATCAGTAACTACTGATCGCGGAACAAGTGCGGTCGCTGGGGATACGCTGATGATTCGAACCAAAGGCGGCATTGTTGAGAGTCGGATCATTCAGGCGGTTAACGGTCAGCAACTGATACTGGCGATGTCGTTTACCGCTGAACCATTACCAAATGCCATTTTTGTTATCGATGCTGGTCAGCTGCGACTTCAGTATTTCCGCGTCACCAATCTGACATTTAACGATGAGGAGAACACCTATACCATCACCGGCGCAGAATACAACGGGGCGAAATATGATGCCGTTGATAACAACGCCCGGCTGGATACTCCACCGATTAGCCTGATACCGACAGGCCTGGTGGGGCAACCGATGAATATCACGATCAGCAGCTATGATTCCGTTCGTCAGGGGCAACGTATCGCCACCATGGTTGCGAGTTGGGATGCGCCAGTAGATAAAAACGGGAAACCTCAGGCAGATATCGTTGCTTACCAGGTACAGTGGAAACGCGGTAATAATGAGTGGATCAATATTCCCGAAACAGGCTTGCGCAATATAGAGGTTTCCGGGATTTTCTCAGGCGATTACCTCGTGCGAGTCCGCGCCATTAACTCCGGTGGAGCGTCCAGTTTGTGGGCCTCTTCTGTCCTGACACACCTTACTGGGCGTGCGGGGGATGTACCAAAACCCGTTGGTCTGCGTACCACTGCCATTAACTGGGGCATACAGATCGACTGGTCCTTCCCGGCAGATACAGGCGACACCCTCCAGACCGAACTGCAGTATTCAGTGAATGGTAATGGAGATAACCCTCTGTTGCTTGCCGGTGTTCCGTATCCGCAACACACATATACCCAGTTGGGCTTAAAGGCTGGCGTTGAATTCTGGTATCGGGCTCGTCTGATTGACCGCATTGGTAATCAGAGTGACTGGACGGACTGGGTTCGCGGTATGTCCAACGATAACGCCGATGATTATCTTGGTGATATCGCTGATGACTTCCTGACATCTGCTGATGGCGACCGTCTTACGGGGGATATTAATACCAACCTTGAAGGTATTCTGCAGAATGCGCTGGCCAACCATGGAACCGTTGAACATCAGTTTGCGCAGTACGGCGAGGTCCGCGCAGACATTCTGGTGGTGAAAACCACGATCGCCGATGTGAGTCAGGCTATGGCGGAAATGTCCACGCAGGTGCAGGCCCAGTTTAATGGCGTGACCGCCGCACTGGAAGATAAGCTCACCGCTGTCGTTGACGCTACCGGGGCATCTGCGATTTATACCCTCAAAACCGGTGTCCGTATTAACGGCGTGATGTATAACGCCGGGATGTCGATAGCAGTGCTGGCTGACGCGGGTAAGCCGGTAGTCACCCGTGTCGGGTTTAATGCTAATCAGTTTGTCCTGATGAGTGGTAGCGGTGATACGCAATATTCACCCTTTGCGGTGGTCAATGGTCAGGTCTTTATCAGTGATGCGTTTATCCAGTACGGAAATATAACGCTGGCAAAAATTGGTGAACTACGGTCTGCAAATTATGTACAGGGGCAAACGGGAACCATCATGAAATCAGACGGAACGTTTGAGGTTAATGGGGCTGTGGCCGGTGAGGGGGCAATGAAAATCACCAACACAACCCAGAGCGTTAAGGACGGGAATGGCGTTCTCCGTGTACAAATTGGAAAAATAACGGGAGTGTTCTGATGGTATGGGGCGTACAAACATGGAACGCGAGCGGCGTCCCTAATAACTATGGCATAAAGCCTGTTTCGGTATACGGGACGCAAGTATTAGCCAATGGGCAGAAGTCAGGTTCATGGACTGTCCCTTTGCCGCCAGGCTTAAAGTTAAATTATTACCACGTCGCAAACGCATCGGAGACGAGCTCCGGAGGGATGGGTAGTGGCAGACGCAGAGTTAGCGTGTCAGGTAATACGATAACAGTGTCCGCTGCCGGCGATACGGAGTACGCCGCCGATACATTCCAGGCAGCCCGCGCATTCCTGGTCATTACCATAGAGAAGGGGTGATATGTCATACGGGGTTTTATTAGCAACATCATCCGGTGAAGTATGGGTTAGCCCGGAAAGCATTCCTCTGGCGCTGTTTGTGAAGAAAAGCGTTACCGTTGCAACGGCGTCCACAATCACGTCAGTAACACAAAGTTATGATGTCAGTCAGCCTATAATCCCGTTTGTCTATACCACTGGCCAGGGGGCGCTATGGTCAGATATTGCCAACGGAACCTGCACGATATCATTGCGCAATGCCGCAGTCGGTACGCGGATGGACGTTTATTTCTTCTCTATATTCCCGCAGTCGTTGCCTGATTATGGTCTCGCCATCTGGGATGCATCCAGAACCTGCATTTTAACCAACGAGACCCGAACCTTATCCGACCTGGAAAAAGTAGGGGGCGTCGGAACGGCGTCAGATAACGGGATTAATACTAATATCTTAAAATCAGGCAAGTGGGGTGTTGTACCTGAGTATCTGGGGATTGCTGTCGGGGTTATTAATGACCCGTTACCGCGCCCCTGGCAGTCGAATATACGCGTCATAGCGTGCGGTGAGGGGGCGGGCACACGGATAGTTGCTTACAGTGATGGTGGCTCCTCGACAGGAGTGTCAGGGCTTGGATTTACCAACGGGCATGGGAATGTCATTATCACCAGAGTTGATATTTATGATTAATTGATCGTTTCTGACGATCAATATCATTAAAACGATCTGTTAAATCAATTATCTATTATTACATGCTGTTGTTATTTTCATTATAAATAACTCACGTTGAGTGAAAATATGAAAACTTTATTAATTATCCCTGCGGTTTTAGCCTTGTCTGCATGCTCTGGTATTCTCGAACGACAATCGCCAGTATGCACTGCAACCGCAATAGTTGGTGGTCAGAAAACGGCTGTTTCTATTTATGGTGTCCGCAAGGTTGCAAACCAGACACAATATCAGGCTGGCTACCCGTTTAACTGGAAATGGGTCAGTAAGACTAATTTCACACGTACCACATGTCAGTAATCAAATTATGAATATCGAACCCTGCTCCGGCAGGGTTTTTTATTATCTAAATTCAGGAAAAATCTATGTCAGCAGGAACACTCACCCTGACGAATAACTCTGCCCAGGTATCAGGGGCAGGGACTTCATTTACTACCGAACTCGCGGTAGGCGATTTTGTTGTTGCTACTGTAGGCGGCATCTCGTATACGCTCCCGGTCAAAACAATCGAAAGCAATACGGGGCTGACGCTGGCCAGTAACTTTACCGGTCCCACGCAATCGGGTGCAGCATGGTCAGCAGTTCCACGTGTGGCACAGAATATGGTTACTGCCGCGCTGGTGACCCAGAGCGCGGAGGCGCTTCGCGGCCTGAACTACGACAAACAGAACTGGCAGCAATTTTTCACTGCAGATGGTGATGTAACCATTACGCTCCCTGATACCAGCCAGACAACAGGACCATCAGCGAAAAAGTTAATAAACAGCGTCAGTGACAAGGCTAAAAAAGGGAACAACTCAGATATTACCAGCCTTACAGGGCTGACGACGCCGTTAAGTGTTACTCAAGGAGGCACGGGAGGGAACAATCCAGCGACTGCACGCACCGGTTTGGAATTAACCAGTGCAGCCACTACCAGTATCGGAACCAGTGGTAATTCGATCCCGCTACTGAGCGGAGCTAACGCCTGGTCTGCACCTCAGGTGTTTACTGGTGGTTTATTCACAAGCTCAGCTACTGGTAATGCCAATATTGGCATGATTAAAAATGTTCCCGATGGGTCATTAGCTAATACACAAGGGCCATTATTAGTATCAAGAATTGCTACTAACGACACCAGCAGGTGTGAAGCCCAGTTCTTTGCCAATTTCGATGGTGGTTCTATCCGCCGCGCCCTAATCCAGATAACCAGCGATGCTTCTGTAGCTGCCAACTTTGCTTTTGTTGAGGATGGAAACATCAATGGAAGAAACGGATCTGTACAGTGGAATGGATCAGATGTACGTATTAAGTATGGCTTTGAACCTGCTTCTGACGGAGCGGGCGAACGTATAGACCAAATTGGTGTTATGGAATATTGCTATAAAGGGAGCAATATACGGCGTCGCGGTTTCCTGGCGCAGCAAATGACAAACATAGATGATCGCTACACATTTTTCGGCGGTACGGCGACAGATGAAAACGGTGATGACTTTGCAGTGATGAATGTTGATGACCGCGCAGTCATTGCAGATCTGGTCGTGGTTGTTCAGGAGTTGAGGCGAGAAATTAGCATTCTAAAGAATATGGGTAGCTCACAGTGAACCTGATTGAATGCGAAGCTCTGACAGGAGTAGTTGCGGCGATTGGCAACAAATAGCCACCAGTCGTCGCAGATTATATTTATCCAGGACAGCAGCGCCATTTCTTAGTCTGAAACCAGCCAGAACTCAGCCTCTTCAAACATTTCCTGAACAGTACGGCTTATCTGCTCATTGCTGGATGTATATGCAGTTTTTGTGCTGTATTTCTATCCGGTATTCAAGAGAGGGTGCCGACATGGGAATCCCATCACCTGCGGCTTCGTATTATCGTGAAGGGATACTGAACGGTGCGCTTCTGATTATCGATTAATCCTTATCGCCATGCGATGGCTCGCTGCTGATATGCGCGATAGACGGAGAGTTCAGGATCAAGCGATATCGGACTCATCCTCAGCCCCACCTGGTTAATCTGGAGAACGGGAGAAGGGAGGCGCTGCCAGTAGATGATGACGGTTACAGTTCTGCACCCGCTATATTCGGGGTGATCACGTACATTATTAATGATGCCAGGAACGCGGAGTTTGATGACTGCCCAGTGATGTGAATCGCTGAAATTTTACGGTAAAGTCGATGTGCTCAGGATTTACAATCGACACAGTAATAGAGCACTATATACTATCGACAAAACTGAGAAATAACATGAAAGTGATTAACGCAGTATTCCTTACTCTGATTTTCACAGCTGGCGCTGCATACGGAAGTAACGAAAGTAATTTCATCACTGCGGAACAAATTGAACGGCAGAATGCCATAAATGCACTGTTACGTATTGATAATGGGCCAAGTGCGCAGGAAGCAGCCGAATTAAATGATGAATTGATCGATAAGATGCAGGGTGTGATTCTTGATACCGCCAGTAAAGGAGCATATAGCGAATGCGATAAACTGGAAAAAGAAATCCTTAGCGGTTTAAATATCCCAATGAAGGGAGTACCGGATGACATCACTCGTGATTTTTCCCTTGCACTATCTCGGCAAGTATCAGACAGGTGTCAGGCATTGGTCTCCCATAATGTAGGCCAGTAGTTTACTGGTTCAATTTACCTTAATGACAGTGCTCATCAGGTGAAAAGCCACGAACTATGTGACTTGGATCTGCTCATGGATGATGATATACAATGAATCGTTAGTGATACACACGATGTGGTTATGGTTACGAACTTCTGCCTCTCGCTCAAAACAGGCATTTTCTCACGCTGTATCAACGGATAGCGTCTATTAACTCTGGTCCTTGATTCCTAACATTCCCAACGGCACGTGTTACGGCGTGCCATATAAATTTTTCAGCCGGCACGGCACCGTCGACTGCAATTTCCGCAGCTTCTTTCCCTCCAACATCCTGCCTCATCCATTCGCGAGCTGCATCTGGCGATAGTACTAGCGGTCGCCTGTCGTGAATATCAAGCAGTCCTTTGTCAGCTGCAGCTGTAACTATCAGAAAACCTTCTGCTTCATCACCTCGTTCAAATGGTGTGCTGCCAATTGCCGCTATGAATATTGGCTGACCATCGGTCCGATGAATGAAGTAGGGCTGTTTATTATCGCCTTCCTTTTTCCACTCGTACCAACCATCAGCAAAGCAAATTGCGCGGCCATGCTGCCAGAGCGGTTTAAACATTCTGCTGGTGGCCGCAGTTTCAGACCTTGCGTTAATTAGCGGTGATTTATCCCACCACCCAGGGGCGTAACCCCAGATAACTGGATCAAGATGCAGTTGTTCATCACGTTCACTCAGAAGCAGAACTTTGGTGCCTGGCGCTACGTTGAAACGCCCGATGGGTTCTGGATCGTATGGAATATCGCGCTCAGCTTCATCTGAGAGCAGGGCGAGATAGTCTTCACGTGTCATTGACTGTGAAAAGCGTCCACACATAGAAACCTCCAGTTAACTGTCAGACTGAAAGTATAGGATATTGGTTAGTACGAGAGTATTTGAACCTCCACACCACTAATATTCCATTACGTTTTGCTACCTTTTCGAGGCTGTTATATGGCCGATAAACCACTACCCATTGTTACTTTTTTGGGGGCAAATTTGGGGGCAAAAATCAGTTAGGGGCATGATTTGGGGCGATGAAATGACTCATATTGCCTGTGATTG
>NZ_JANEWM010000109.1:0-5504 GCF_028069825.1 Citrobacter sp. Igbk 14 | reverse complement strand
TCATTATTCTTAAGAGAGAGACGGATTCAGCAATAAAAGATGCGATGACTAAGATATATAATCGAAAATTATTCTATAAGGCACTGAAGTCATTTTTAGTAAAAGGTGCTGTTTGTATAATGATACTGGATATAGATAAATTCAAACGCATCAATGATACTTATGGCCATCAGGAAGGCGATCGCGTTATAAAGAGCATTGTTGATATTGTTAATAAATCGATCAGGGACTCCGATATTTTTGCGAGAATTGGCGGGGAAGAGTTTGGGATACTGATTAAGTGTAAAGATAAAGCTGAAGTAATGTTTGTTGCGGAAAGAATAAGAAAAAATGTTGAGACTGAAACAGCGGTGCCCAATATATATGGTTTGAAAGAGAAAATGACAATCAGCATCGGTGTATATTGTAGTAAATCTGATGATTATTCTGCTGATAAAATCGTATCATATGCTGATGCTGCGTTGTATGAAGCAAAAAACTCAGGTAGAAATAAAGTGGTTTACTATAACAGCTAGAATAATATTAAGCGTTATTGAGTGTCATGACGTTTAAAAAAGTGTGTAGCCAGTACGATCAGAATTGTAATTGAGTTCACTCTGCGTATCCCCCCACATTAAGCCAATCGATATGTTGGGGGACCATTGAGAATGAGTACGCAAATCATCCCGGGACCTGAGATCCCCGGCGGCGGCGCAGACTGTTCCATGAGTAGAAAGCGTTGAATAACACAACACCCGCGGTGACGCAGAAGACGGCACGGAAGCCATAATTTGCCGATATAGCAGCTCCCATTAACGGCCCAGTCACGTTGCCGATATCACGAAACGACTGGTTGTAACTAAAGATGCGCCCGGCGATTTGGTTGGTTGAGTTATACACCAGCAAGGTCTGTACGGCAGGCAGCAATGCACCATCAGCGGCACCCAGTAAAAAGCGCAGCACGCCTAGCTGCCAGGGTGTCTGGACGAATGACATTGGGATCAACAACAGTACGGAGATAACCAATGCCACGATCAGGATCTTCTCCGGACCAATCCTGTCGCCCAATTTGCCGAGCCTTGGAGCACTGATTAAGGCCGCAACACCGGGTACAGAGGCAATCATCCCGCTGATAAACGCGATATTACTGACATTGCCCGCAAGCTCCCGTACATACAGCGTCAGGATTGGCGCAATGGAGCCGGTTGCAACCTGAATTATCAGGGTAGTGACAAACAAGCTCAGCACCAGCTTTGGATTCTTTAACGACGTCACGACTTCGCGAACGTGCAGCATCTCTTTCTTACTCACTGGCTGGAAGCGTTCACGGATAAAAAAGAGTGTCAGAATAAAACAGATCAACAGCACCAGGGCTGTGATGAAAAATACGGGGCGCAGACCATACTGATCGGCGAGTAACCCGCCCGCCAATGGCCCAAGTAAAGCACCGCTGACGCCGCCAGTGGAAAGTGTCCCCAACGCCCAGCCGCTTTTATTGCGTGGCACCTGGGTTGCAATCAGTGCGTTGGCATTAGGAATAAATCCGCCGAGCAAACCCAGCAGGGCGCGCAGGATCAAGAACTGCCAGATATTTTGCGCCAGCCCCATCAGCAGCATGACGATGGCCATACCCAGCGCCGAGCGTAAGAGCATAATTTTCCGGCCTTTACGGTCGGCCAGCCCGCCCCAGAAAGGTGAGGCAATCGCTGAAAACAGGAAGGTGATACTGAATACCAGCCCTGACCACATATTCAGGGCGCTGTGACCCGTCACGCCAAGACTCTCGACGTAAAGGGGTAAAAATGGCATGACCAGGCTAAATGCTGCGCCGGTTAAAAAACAGCCCAGCCAGGCAACGGTGAGATTGCGTTTCCAGTTTATGGGGACATCAGAGGGTGACATAGCGATCCGCAGTGTGATGCGCTGTTTGCGCTATCGATTAAATATAAATAAGCAGGCTAATTATGCGCCTGGTTGATAGTTGCTGCAATGCGGATAGCAGTTAAACCTAAAAGGGGAGAGAAGGTGTTGCAGTCCACAGGACTGCAACAAAGACTCAGTACAAAGAGGGGGAGCCTTCAGGACGTGTCTTAAAGCGGCGATGTAGCCACATGTATTGCTCGGGGGCCATCATGATGCATTTTTCAACGATTTTATTCATCCAGGCCGCCGTTGTTTCAGCATTGTCCAGCGGTGGTGAACACTCCGGTGGCAGCATAATCAATTGATACCCCTTGCCGTCAGGTTTGCGGCGGGGAACAAATGGCACCAGACAGGCATTCGACATTCGTGACAGCATCCAGGTTCCGGACGTCGTTGCAGCCTGTTCAACGGCGAACAAAGGCACAAATACACTGGCGCGAGGGCCGTAGTCGTGATCCGGCGCGTACCAGACCACTTCACCTTTTTTCAACGCTTTAATCATCCCTTTCAGGTCTTTACGATCGAGCATTGATTTATTGGAGCGCATACGCCCCCAGGTTTGTAGCCAGTCGAGCAGCGGATTGTCGTTAGGACGATACACACCAATTCCCGGCTCTTGTAAGCCAAACTGGCGTGCGCCCAACTCGAGCGTCAAAAAGTGCAGACCAACTAACAGGATCCCACGCTTTTGTGCCTGAACGTCCCGGATATGCTCCATTCCGATAACTTCAGTCCAGCGTGATATTCGCCTGTCAGACCAAAACCAGGCCATGCCGGTTTCCATTACGCCCATACCGACAGACTCAAAGTTCTTTACCATCATCTGCTGGCGTTCCTGCTCGCTCATTTGCGGGAAGCACAGTTCCAGATTGCGGGAAACAATCTTTGCCCGACGTTTCATCAAACGCAATGCCAGACGGCCTAGTGCACATCCCAATTTATAGAGCACTGGGTAGGGTAACTGCACGATTAACCAAAGGATGCCAATACCCAACCAGGTTAACCAATAACGCGGATGCAGTAGCGCAGCCGAAAACTTGGGTAAATTCGTCATGTCTATCCTGTCTTCTAACGACCAATTCCCTGTATTGTCGCATTTTTTTGCGCGTATCTAAAATTTACGACGGGAGAACGGTGATTAAACCATCAATTGTTGTTGCGTTTTTATCGTGAAGTATGAAATGTAGCGTAAAATGTGTGGATGTAAATTGGCGATGTTTGCTTTATCATGCCGGCCGATTTTCATTTTTACTGATTGCAGGATACGTACACCATGCCAGTGTTACACAACCGCATTTCGAATGACGCGCTCAAAGCTAAAATGCTGGCGGAATCTGAGCCGCGTACGACGATTTCATTCTATAAATATTTTACCATCGCTGATCCTCAGCAAACGCGTGATGCACTGTATCAACTGTTCACTACACTGAATGTGTTTGGCCGCGTATATCTTGCACGGGAAGGCATTAACGCACAAATCAGTGTACCGCAAAGTCACGTTGATGCGTTTCGCCAACAGTTATACGCATTTGATCCTGCATTATCCGGGTTGCGTCTCAATATTGCATTAGATGATGACGGCAAATCATTCTGGGTTCTGCGCATGAAGGTCCGTGAGCGAATTGTTGCGGATGGCATTGATGATCCTGATTTTGACGCCAGCAACGTGGGTGATTATCTGAAAGCTGCTGAAGTGAATGCTATGCTGGACGATCCGGATGCGGTGTTTATTGATATGCGCAACCACTACGAATATGAAGTGGGTCACTTCGAAAATGCACTGGAGATCCCGGCAGACACCTTCCGCGATCAGCTGCCGAAAGCGGTAGAAATGATGCAGGAGCATAAGGATAAAAAAATCGTTATGTATTGTACTGGGGGGATTCGTTGTGAGAAAGCCAGTGCATGGATGAAACATAACGGATTTAGCAAAGTCTGGCACATCGAAGGCGGCATTATTGAGTATGCCCGCAAAGCGCGCGAGCAGGGGTTGCCTGTGCGTTTTATCGGCAAAAATTTTGTTTTCGATGAACGCATGGGGGAGAGGATCTCTGACGATGTGATTTCGCATTGTCACCAGTGCGGTACTGCATGTGACAGCCATACTAATTGCAAAAACGATGGCTGCCATCTGCTGTTTATTCAGTGTCCAGCCTGTGCGCAAAAGTATAAAGGCTGCTGTAGCGAACTGTGTTGTGAAGAGAGCGAACTGCCAGAAGAAGAGCAGCGTCGTCGTCGCGCCGGGCGTGAGAACGGCAATAAGATCTTTAATAAATCGCGGGGGCGTTTAAATACTAAGCTCGGTATTCCCGATCCTGCGCAATAACACGATGCCGGATGGTGGCAAAAGCCTCATCCGGCATCAATAGGACGTTATTTCTGCTGTACGCCTTCCACCGAGATAATTAATTCAACTTCCTGAGAAGCGGGACCGAGATCGGTGGTAATGTTGAAATCCTTCAGCTTTATTTTCCCTTGAGCTTCAAAGCCGGCGCGTGTGCCACCCCATGGATCGCCACCCTGACCCATCAGCTTCGCGTCCAATGTTACCGGTTTGGTGACACCGTTCAGGGTCAGGTTACCGGTGATATCCAAATCGTTGCCCTCTTTCTTCACGCTGGTGGACGTAAAGGTGGCCTGCGGGAACTTGCTCACATTGAGGAATTCTGCACTACGCAGGTGTTTGTCACGCTCGGCATGATTGGTATCAACACTGTTGGTGTTGATGGTGACATTGACTTTATCGGCAGCCGGATTTTTCTCGTCAAAGGTAAATGTACCGTCGAAATCTTTAAATGTGCCGTACAGCCAGCTGTATCCCAGATGCTGAATGCGGAAATTAACAAAGGCATGCTGTCCCTCTTTGTCAATTTTGTAATCCGCCGCGATGGCAGAGCCGGTCGTGAATAATAAAGAGGCGAGTGTGAGTCCCAGCAGGTTTTTTTTCATTTTAAGCTCCATAGTCAGATGACGATTTTCCCAACATGCGATTAAGGGTATCGTCGTTATCGATAAAGTGATGTTTCAGGGCCATTAGCCCATGCAGAAGTGATAAAACCACCACGGTCCAGGCGAGCCATAAGTGCACGTTACCGGCGATGTCGGCTTGTACGCCTGCGTTGGCAAATGTGGCGGGAACATCGAACCAACCAAATACGCTGATTGCTTTACCGTCTGCGGTAGAGATCAGATAGCCGCTGATGACAATAGAAAAAAGCAGGGTATATAGCGTGAGGTGGCCCAATGCCGCCGCAATGCGGGTTAGACGGGAATAGCTTTTCAGCGCGGCAGGGGGAGGGGAAACAACCCGCCAGACAATGCGGACAACCAGTCCCATCATCAGTAACACACCGATACTTTTATGCAGTTCAGGCGCCTGGTGATACCAACCATCGTAATAACTGAGCGTTACCATCCATAAACCCAGAGCAAACATGCCATAGACGGCAATAGCGACCAGCCAGTGTAATGCGGCGGACACCACGCCATAGCGCTGTGGACTATTATTGAATTGCATAAACACACCGTTAGATATTTCAGAAGTGAATGAAAATGGCGTGTAAAAGACATTAATGCAACTAATAAATAACAATGGTGATGAT
>NZ_JANEWM010000108.1:0-5693 GCF_028069825.1 Citrobacter sp. Igbk 14 | reverse complement strand
GTAATTAAAGATATCAAAACATTGTGCCGTTATACTTCTATTCACTTTGGTAAGGAGACTGATTTTGAAAAAGATTTTTGCTGTAATATTAGGACTTAGTGTCTATGGTTGCGTGCTTGCTGATACGAATGTTGGTGGAAATGTCAGTACAAAATTAGATGAACATAATGTTGCTACTTATATAAGGGGTCTAGTAATAGCAGGCTGTATGGGGGCTATGAACGATGATGATACTGATAGTCTCATCGCTGATGCGGCGAGCGGTATGAACAAGAAGTCGGAAAGTTATGGTGAAGTACATAATTCAATAGTACTAGGTTCTAGGGTTGGAGGCCGTCTGAAAAAGAATGGATGGGGCCCTACAAACGATGGAGTAATGATCAATAGCTGTGACGATTTAGGTCGCTATGTGCTAAGACAACCTGAATTTAAGAGCCAGATTATCAACAACTTTGTATCTGAGCCAGAACAAGCGATGATAGCACTTAGTAACACTTTGATTTATCGTACTACGGCCAAATCTCTGAGCAATCTTTACAGTGAGAACGAAATAGCTGCTGACAATAAAATAGGTGGACGAAAAATCGAGATAACTGGGCCTATTCAAGAAATCCGAAAAGACTTCAAAAATGATGTCGTTATCGAGTTACAAACTGGTAATCAATTTATGCCCGTTCGGCTCAGCATGGAGGATGGAGAAAGAAGCAAAGCAGCAAAATTGCGAAAGGGGCAAAAAACAGTAATTACCTGCGACAAGATGATGCTTTTGATTGGTTCACCTTCAGGTAATAACTGCACGATCAACTAGCCATCACGCCAAGAGTCAGAAGTTCCCTTCTGGCTCATCGTTATAAGATCGTACATCTTCCCTGCTCTATTGCACTAAATATCATCAACAGATGGTCATATCGATCAAGCAGCGTTAGCCTGCGCAGAAAATGAACACTTAATCTTTCTCAAATATCATGCGGGTTCACCCGAAGGTGGCGATCAGAATGGTATCAACAATCGAACGTTTTATGACACCAGTAAACCCTACCTTAAATTGGTGTCATTAAATTAGCATATTGACATTATGATACCATCAGTTAATTATGATACCGTTTTTGATACCAATCAGGGGAGCGATTATGAGCCGTACATTTGCATATTGCCGTGTGTCCACCAGCGAACAGTCAACAGAAAACCAGATTATGGCGATTCGTCAGGCTGGCTATGCAGTGAATGATAGCAGGGTGATATCAGAAACCGTGTCAGGGGGAGTACAGGCGATGCAGCGCAAAGGCTTTGCTGATATGGTGACTCATAAACTGGAGGCTGGGGATCAGCTTGTAGTATTGAAACTGGACCGCCTGGGAAGGGACAACATCGACGTGCAGCAAACCATTACGATGCTGGTGGACAAAGGGATTGACGTTGTTTCGCTTGATCTGCCCGTGCGTAACCTTTCCAGCGCGGAAGGGAAACTGATGCTGCAAATGTTTTCTGCGTTTGCAGAGTTCGAAAAATCCCGCATCATTGAACGCACAAAAGAGGGTCTTGCGCGAGCTAAGACTGAGGGTAAAAAGTTAGGCCGTCCAGCTGCGGCAGATACCCTTCAGCGTGTACAGGAAGCCAGAGCTAAGGGGCTGAGTCAGTCCAAAGCGGCGTTAGCATTGAATTTAAGTCTCCCGACTATCAAACGAAACTGGAACATCAAAGAGGCGTAAGATTTAACCTGCCTTCACTCAGATTCAGATGCTGCCCTGCCAACGTGTGAGGCTTAATTATGGCTATTTTCGGGTCAATTAATTCGAAATATTCCGGCGACAGTAAATCCAGCGGAGCCGCACACCAGCTTAAATCTACCTGGAAAAGATAGTGATGGGGTGCTATATTTAAAAGTTAAGCTGTGGTGCATGAGAGAAGGCATTGTTAAACGCAATGAGCGCTATCGTGAGCGCCTTTTGTAGTGTGGGTAATGCGAAGGTACTACCTCCTGATTTGAAGGCCGTAGAGAGCGTTACACTAAGGATTTAGCAATTATGGTTTTTATTGCTCAATTTTGATGTTGAGTGGACCCGATCCCCATTTCCGGTCTGATACTTTCCACGCTCTTTCGCCAGATACGATACCCACAGAAAAGGCCCCTCGAGCGTTTTCGGCTTATTTCTTTCGATAATGTAATGATTCGGATATCTTTCCGTTGCTTTTGGCAGCTCCACCAGCGCTGCTTTACCGCCCGTCAGGCCCATCCAGATTTCAACAATACTTCCGGCAATGCCGCTTGTGGGTGTCCCAAGGCGTCTGACCTGTCGATGCGGGAGGGCAATCCAGCAATGGTAATGCACCTGTTTTGCTGTCTCTTTCTCCCGTACCCAGCCATAAGCAAAGTTGAGGATCGGTTCTGCCAATCCCCCAGGCCTGTTTAATTTAGCCCTCAGGCGTTCACGTAGTTTTTTAAACAGGTCGCTTACCCACCTGTTGCCTGTGTCTATTTGGGTATTCTCAGGTAAGCGTAAATCGAAGCGAGAGAAGTAAACCCGACTGTAGATGGATAGTATTGCATCAAGCTGTTCTGCTACAGGGGTAAGGATATCAAGGCGAACACCGGATTGGTCGGTGGTGTTAATCGGGTAGGCGTAACCATTACGAATGAAAACATCACCTGTGATGACCCTGTAACGCCCGTGTTTATGAATTTTGGTTGTGTAAGGCGTAGCAGGTGCGAGTACTGAATGAGCAGTTCCCTCTTCTGACACAACACCCCATAAATTGTTTATATAAACACCCCCGCATATACACACGTATAAGTTATTACCATCTGACCACCGTAAAACGAAGCGGTTACAGGTAGTTCAACCCCCATCAAGCAAAGCCCGATGGTAAAAAAGGTGGATGAAACTTTTTCGAAGAAAGTTTACATGAGATATAGAAGTCCATAATAACAATATCTCAAAACAAATAGCAGTGCAAAGATTATTTTAATCTGCGTTTTTTTCGGGTTTGCTTATGCAATTTTTCCACTTTTGCGATACCCCGACATAGTGCTTCCCTGTCGATAAGTACTTAACCACGGATAAGCAAACCCATTGAATTAGAATGACTATCACTAAAACCAGTCAACACTATCAACAACTGGAAGCGAATCAGAAACTTTCATCCTGCCTGTGTAAACCTTGGTTTGTCCTTGGTTTGAATGTTCGTGACCAATCGTCTGCTGAACTAGTGTGCGGTATATTTTGTCTAAATCAAAGTGACAACTCATTCCGATTTGAGGCCAGTGACCAGTTGATAACTAACTCTGTACACTATGCGTAACCCCAAATTCATCGCAGCCAACAGATTCTTGCAATAATCATGTTGGAGTAGGAAACAATAATAATTATTTTTTAGGTATCCTATTTAGATTGACCGATACCCCCATACTCTTCAAATCATTAATGAATTCTAACGGTTCAACATAGATCGCTTGTCTATAAACACCTGGTTTGGCTCTGTTTTCCGTATATTGCTTCAGACAGGCAACAACTGGTAAAGCTGTCAGTCCATAGGCATCACCATGTGATATTGTTATCTCGATCTCTTCATGGGGACCCTCACCACGAAGATGCAATAATGCAAAACGTTCATTATTACATAGCATTTTCAATGTAAAAGCGAACATTCTTGCGACTAACCTAATGAATTTAGGTGATATTTTTACCAGAAAGAGAAATATTGGCATCATGATGTAGTCAATAAAGACTCCAAAACCAGCAGCGAAGAATCCAGCATTCTTCAAGGTTGGTATATATGACGTGAGAAACCGCATTTCATCTAGGTCTATAGGGAAAAAGTGCTGATTTTTATCTCTTAAAGAGAAGCGCACTATCTTCATTCCGGTACACCACTTCCCTTCTTCTAAAAAACACATCTTGGTGGACAGTACATCTTCCATAAACGTGATCATTGCCTGTTCTGAGAGAGTTTTCTCTCCCCAGTCAACGCCGAATGAACTATAAACATTAATTGTCGACAGACCTGGCGATACTTTCTCTGCAAACCTCGCCATAGCAGCTGGGATGCCTGGGTGATAACCTCCATCGGTAATATAAACAATACCAGCTTCATGGATCTTTTGCTGATAAGACTCTAATATCAGACGCTTTCGATCACTGCATAAAAAAATATCCAGACAATCTGTTTTTGTGTCTAATGCAGCATCGATCACACTAGGTAGTTTTTCAGCCGAGCTGATGGCAATAACTACCATATCTATACTTTTAAAAGCTAAATTAAGAGAAAGCGAGTTGTCTAAGGATACTGTGAAGAAAGCAGGAGAGACCGTCGACACAGATTCTAACTCCTGTTGCAGTTGCTCTAGCCGGTTGTTATCCCGGCCGATCAATACCACATCATGGACACCATTCTCAATTAAAGTTAATGCGATCGTTCTCCCCGCCCTTCCGGTTGCTCCAAGAATACCGATTCTCATTTCCATCCCTCTTTGACATGTTTGTAAGAATTCATGAACCCAACAAAAACCCATCATATGTTACTTTTGTTGCTAACAACACTATCCTACTGTAAATACTCCTTTTTTAGTTACATTCAACTTTTGAGTGCCCTGTCAGAATTACCCTGGCCCAAAATACGTCCTCTCGAGAACTTATTATCTAGAGGTTTTCTGTATCTATCATTGTCTTCCCCTGTTATGGTAGGTAGTACTTTTCAAACACCACTCAGCGCCTTTATGATGACTCATTTAAAATGAGAGGATTTCCGTATGAGTGTGCCTCAAACGAAAGCTGAATTACTTTTCG
The DNA here is from genome assembly GCF_028069825.1 of Citrobacter sp. Igbk 14. Classification (NCBI taxonomy): domain Bacteria; kingdom Pseudomonadati; phylum Pseudomonadota; class Gammaproteobacteria; order Enterobacterales; family Enterobacteriaceae; genus Citrobacter; species Citrobacter sp. Igbk 14. Next base: position 909 of record NZ_JANEWM010000108.1, on the reverse strand, counting down.
CCATTGATAAAAGCTTCAGTAAATTAATTAGTTACCTTAAAGTAATCCCGCCTGGAATCACAATAGATAACTCAATGGATGGGCACGCAAAAGGAACGAAGATGAGTGTCCGTGACCTTGTTTCGTATCTAATAGGATGGAACTCTCTTGTTGTAAAGTGGATCACTTCCGATGCAAAAGGTTTGCCTGTCGATTTTCCAGAAACAGGTTATAAATGGAACCAACTTGGTCTTCTTGCACAAAAATTTTACTCAGATTACAGTGAGTTAGGTTATGATTTATTAATAGCTGAACTTCATACTGTAAAAAATGAAATTGTGAAAATTATTGATGAGCGAACCGATGACGTTTTATATGGAAGGCCATGGTACACAAAATGGACGATGGGGAGAATGATCTCATTTAACACATCCTCACCTTATTCCAATGCTAATGGAAGATTAAGAAAATGGGCAAAAAGCAATAACATCATTTTAAAGTAATCATTTAGCGTGAAATTATATAAGTGGATAACCTCTCTGCGTCCACATTTTCAATTTTTCCATGTCGTGACTGGTTGATTCCTCGTTTCTTCATGAAGGTGTAAGTTCTATGAACGTAACAGTCGGCATAGCAAAATACCTCCAGCCATCACTGGCCGTAAACTGTTATATACCAATGTTGAATAATGCAGCTATAACCGTCACAAAACTACTGTACAGGATACGTCATCGAGTTTCGGATGGCAATGAAGAGGCGCTGAACAGTAAGTCAGACTACTGACAATAAAAGCGAGAGGATACTGGAGTAGCGCCATTTCAAGTTGGGATTGATGTTGCACTATCGAAATCTGAATACGACATTCAGAGTCTTCCTACCATAATCGAAGAAGAGCATTAGCATAAAAACCATTAAGTAAGAATTATTATC
>NZ_JANEWM010000107.1:0-5931 GCF_028069825.1 Citrobacter sp. Igbk 14 | reverse complement strand
GATCAAAAGAGTTATTTCTAATGCATTTTATAGTTACAGATAGTTTTGATTTATTTGCATGATGAATAATTTCTTTACTGTTCAAAAAACAGCCACATCAATTTACATCATCAATGTATATGGCTGAGAATTAAATTTAATTTGTTTGTTTTATGATGAACATCAATTAATTAAGGGTTAATACAATGTTTCAAATCGCATCGTTAAGACTATTCTCAATTCATACCCACTACGAGACTATCTCCTTTATCAATTTATTCATCAGAATAATTATCCTGGAGAGCTTCAAATGCGCCATAAGTCTCGTCGTACCTTGCTATCACAATGTATCATTTTATCCCTGACCTCTATTTCTGGTTATGCGTTAGCTGATTCGTCAATGGCCAGCAGTGGTAGTGATCCTGTGGTTAGTGGTTTGACTCAATATTCAACATCGGGTTATCACTATAACAGCGATACCACTGATGCAGTCATGACCGGAGGGAAAAGTAAGACTAATATTTACCTGACTGATAACTCCAGAAATAGCAACGGCCATCGGGGTGACAATGATACTCAATCATTGACAGTCAATGGTACGAATATGGACGGCTATTACATTCAGGCATATGATGGTGGAACAGCAAATATTACTCTAGAAAATGGTACGACTGCCGATATGATTGAGGCAGGTGGCCACGACGTCAGTACAAACGTTAATATTACCGTTGATAACTCAACATTAGCGGGTGAAAACAACGCCGACGATGCTAATTATATTAAGAACGATAAAAGCTACATGGGTGGCGCATCCATTTTCGCTGACTCTGGTTCAACTGAAGGCTCAAACGATATCGCGGTAGAAAACGGTAGCCAGCTGGGTGGTGCCATTTATAGCGTAACCGGGGGGAACAATACTATTGATGTCTCTGGTGGCAGTACCGTAAACGGTGCAATTTATGCGTTCAATAATACTACTTCTGGTCGCAACAACATTACGGTAGATGGCAGTACTGTTACTGTTGATGCAAACAATAGTACATTGCAGGGCTACTTCGAAGGTACTGCAGAGAATAACTATGCCGACAGCGTTTATGCAGGCAATAAAGACGCAGCAGAGATTAATGCGTCCCTTCAAGGACAGACCATTGCAATGGGTGTTTATGGGACACAGGCCTCCAATATTGCTCTAAATAATAGTACCGTAACCGGTTCTATTGCTGTTATTGGTGATAATTACTCCACAGCCTCCACAGCCCAGATCTCTCTGGATGGTAGCATCCTGAATGGCAGTATCAATTCCGCAGATGAAAACAGCACTACCGTTCAATTGAACGCTTCCACTGTAAACGGCAACATCACTACCGGCGCGGGTGATGATACGGTGACATTAACCAACAAATCGATAGTGACGGGTGATGTTGACGGTGGCGCAGGTACCGATACTCTTTCTATGGATGCTGACAGTTCTATTAACGGGACAATTAGCAATTTCGAAACCATCAATACTACAGACAACAACAATATCGATATTACTAGCACCGATAGCACCACCTGGAATATTCAGAATGGTTCTACATTACAGTCAGACACCACGGGCAGCAATGTACAGGTCAATATGACTTCTGACAGCCATGTTGATTTTGGTGAAGTTGACGGCACCAATGACAGCCTGACGGTGACCAGTATTGCTCCGTCCAGCGCAAGCCAGCAAGATGAGACGATTGCGACCTTCACGACCACCTCTGGTAACGCTGATAATCCTGACAGTGCCGTTGAAGCCCAGTTCAGCAATGGTAAACAGCAGGTCGAAAGCCGTAGCGGTGCGTACAACTACGACAACTCTCTGACTATTGAGCAAGCAGCACAGCTGAAGAGCGCCCGTCTTACCGCGCCTGCCGGAACGGCCTATAACGTCCAGCTCGACAGCTCTCGTGGGGAACTGGCCAGCGACGTACAGGGCGCGATTGCCGGTCTGGATGCTGCTAAACAAGCGGGCCGCATGGTGACCGACGACCTGGCTAACCGTCTGGATCAGGTACACCTGCAAAGCCTGTACGGCCACGTTGCAGACGGCGCGCAGATCTGGGGCGACTTCCTGTACCAGAATGGCGATTACAGCGATGACGTCGACTACAAAGACATCACCCAGGGCGTACAGGGCGGTGTTGACTGGACGTCTCGAATGGCAAACGGTGACAGCTTGACCGGAGGTATCGCGCTGGCCTGGACCCGCAGTCGCGACCAGAATAACAACGGCAGCTCAAACAGCTTTAACAATACCGTGTACGGCAACTACTACAGCGTGTACGGCGGCTGGCAGCAGGCGTTGCACGACAACCTGTGGAGCATGTTCGTTGATGGTAGCTTCAGCTACGGCGATATGCGCTACAACATGTCTGCCAGCAACGTCAAAGATAACACCAGCGGCATGACCGAAGCGCTGAGCGGCTCTTCTGACGGCAACCTGTACACCACTCAGGTTCGTACTGGTGTGAACGTACTGCTACCGGGCGATACCGTCCTTCAGCCATATGCTACCCTGGGCTGGGATAAGGCCGATGAAAACAGCTTCTCCGATCAGGAAGTCACCTTCGGCGACAACCAGGTTTCCGAATGGAATACCAGCGTCGGTATGCGCGTTACGACAAAACTGGCCGACCTCAACAAAAACGTCGAGCTGTACCCATGGGTGGATGCCCGTTACCAGACTGAGTTCAGCGATAATACCGATATTACTGCAGCGGATTATCACAACAGCGACGGTAACAACATGTCGATGGGGATCTTCGGTGCTGGTATCAACACCACCATCGGTAAAGATTTCTCACTCAACACCGGAGTGTACTTCGGTACGGGTGATGTAGATAACGATGCCAGCGTTCAGGCCGGTATCAGTTACCACTTCTAATCTATCCAGGAGTTTATTGCTCCTTTCGGCGGATAAACGAGTAAGCGTGACTTACACGTTCACCTTGTGCCGGATGGCGCTTGCGCTTATCCGGCCTACAATTCGCGCAAAAAATAAAGCCGCCGATCGGTTAATCAGCGGCTTTTTCTTTTATCAGCAATGACGTCAGAAGTTATATTTCACACCCAGCATACCGCGGGTATCGCTGTAGCCTTTGTCACCAACCTGTTGGGCCACGTTGCTCCACACGTTGAGGCGCGGGGTGATTTGGCCTTCAACACCCACTTTCAGCTCACCAATGTTCCTGGTACCGCGCATATCGCTGCTCACATCGTCCATTTTCACACTGGTCGTCTGCGTATTATGGATCCAATTGGCTTCCACGAACGGCTGGAACTCACGAGATTTACCGTCATCGATGGCGTTATGGCCGTTGATATAGGCCTTCACACCCAGACGGGTCATCAGGTTACCATTAGTATTGTCCTTCACGCGGGTACCGTTCGCTTCGCGGTGATTGTCGGCCTGCACGTCCATCCACACCACCTGCGCTTTTGGTTGCAGCCAGTAGCTATTGCGCTCACTTTCGCCCAGCTTGAAGCTATAACCGGCCTCGACCGAAGCGGTTATCCCGCTGGATTTATATTTCTCCGTCGCCTGCTCCTGGCCCATCACTTTGTTATCAAACCAGTTGTACAGCGCCCAGGTATCCACATAGGTACCTGACTTGTCTGCCTCATTGGCATACCAGGTGCCGTACAGTCCCACACTGTAGCCAGTAACCTGACCACGCGAATAGTAGCCGGTCAGGCTGGACTTCGTACGGCTCTGGCTGTTGGCATAACCGGCCATCGCGCCAATGTGCCAGCGATCAAGACCATCACTACTCCACTGTGCCAGGTCACCCCCCAACTGCATCACATAGCTGTTACTTTGGGTTTTTAACTGCCCGCTACTCTCTTTGAAACGGGTATGGGCACCAACGTTACGCAGCCACAAACTGGTGACTTTTTTCTCGCCCGTCAGCATGTCGGTGTACTGTGTTTCGCCCAGGCGATCGTGCAGTCGGGTCATAAACAGCGTGTTAGCGGCATAGTTGTTCGCCAGATAGCTACCCGCTTCCGGGCGGTACTGCTGCTCTGTAACAGGAGGTGCAACAGGTTCTTCCGGTTCAGGAATAATCGGGTCCACAGGATCGACCGGGTCTGGGTCAACAGGATCAGGGTCATGCGGATCGACGGGGTCCGGGTCTTCCGGCTCCGGCGGAGCAGGAATAAAACTGGTCAGATACCAGTTGTTACCCTTCTGCACCACGTTATAGTCGTATGCGCCAGCAACAATACGGCCCGCCTTCTCAAAGGTAGCGTCAGAATTGCCCGCAACGTCGATTATCTCAATACCTTCAACGGTTTGCGCCCCGGCCCCACCAATGTTGTTTACTGCCACAAAAGCATTGCCTGTGGTGTTGCCAAGCACCTTCAACTTATCGGTTTCAGAGGTATCGTCATTCAAAACTGTGTTGAAAACCAGCTTACCGCCGTTCCCGGTGAAATCTTCATTAATAGTAAGCGTCTGCCACGGCCCACCGTCAGCATGGCCAAAGTTCACGACTGCTCCACCGTTCAGCGTCAGGTCAGTAAGCGTTGAGCTGTTGGTCATGTTCCAGGTTGCATCGCTCATTTTAAGCGAAATCACGCCCGTCCCGGCAGTAGCGCTGGTGATGTATGACGCCCCACTCCACAACGAGTTATCGGTCATGTTGAGCTTAATGGTACTGTTTTGCTGTGGCAGGCTGCTGGTTGCGGCAGTCGCGCCGGCGGCGTGAATATCGCCGTCGATAAGAAAACGTCCGCCAGCAGAACCATCCACAATGCCACCCGTTTCGGTGCTGATGGCATAGCTTTCGTTGCTGTTGTCGCCCGCCATGGTAATGGCGGCACCGCCTGCGAGGTTTATCGCGCCGCGTGAAGCTGCATACAGGCCGCGCGGGGCTTTGCTGTATGACGCGGCTTTCGCCGAATTGTTGACGTTGATTGTTGCATTTTCGCCGAGATTCACGGTCGCGTTGGTGGAATAGACCGCGTGTGCACTAACGCCGTTGACCGTAATCGTCGCGTTATTGCCCAGTTCCGTTTTCGACGATGAGGCGGCATAAATCCCAGTGGAGGAAGCACCCGACGTCTCGATGGTGGCGTCATTGCCAAGCAGGATCGAGGAACCGCTCTGCCCGGTGCGAAGACCTTCTGAACTGTCACCTGTCGTCACAATGTGTGCCCGGTCGCCAACCACAATGGTATTTTTGGCCTCCGTTACGTCTTTCATCGCGTTTGCTGTGATACCACGTCCCTGGGAACCGGTGGTTTGAATATACAGATCGTCGCCGACGTAAATGCTGGCCGAGCCTTTCCACCCCTGACTATAGGAGTTGTAACCGGCGTTAATACCGTCACCATCCTGACCGTCGACATAAATGCTGGTACGATCCCCGGTGATGATAAAGACCGGGTTATCCGGCGTATTGGCCCCGTGTGTGCGGATACCGTCAACTTCTTTACCATTATTGGCGGCATTCTTCGACTGCGTGCGAATCGTCAGGTCGTCACCGAAAATAACGCCCGGACTACCCGTTGTACTGTTCTGAATAACGGTAATAGAGTGCTCAAAAGCTTCAGCGCCGGGTCCATTAATCGTTAATCCATTGCCATAAACGGGAATAGTGCCCGCACTCCATTGGTAAACATAATTCGGCATAGCGCTGGTTTTTGCGAAATTCGCATTTGCCTGAGCTGGGATTATAGCCTGCAATTCCGGGGGTAGACTGCTCACCAGCCCGCTAGAAGGAAGACTATCAACGTCAACCCAGGCGGCATGGGTTGAAAATATCATTGAGGCCAACGCGGCTGATACCGATATGGCAATACGTGAGTAATTCCTGGGGTTTAGCATAATAGCCTCCTGCTTTTGGGCGTAGAGCGTCCGTCACATCGCCATGATGTGAAAATAATAAAATGAAAATAGATTTATAAAATATTAGAAAGAAT
>NZ_JANEWM010000106.1:0-6218 GCF_028069825.1 Citrobacter sp. Igbk 14 | reverse complement strand
GAAAATAAAGAGCATATAAATCAATGGATTGTGTCTTTTTGGCTATTATGCAAAGAGCAAAAAGACGAAATTGTGATGACAAAGGTGATAAGCATTAATTCTTTCTGGACAGCGCAATATACTGCTCGACACCACCACGCGAGAACAACGTCAGTGCCGTTAGCGCGTCAAAAGCACCAGGGAATGCTGGTGGTAGAGGTAGATGGGGATAAATGTCAGCTTGTATTAAAGCTGACATTTATTTTGTCCGTTAAGTCAATTCCACCATTATTTTGATGAAGCAATCACTTGCTTTAGAGAGTCCCATGTTCCAGAACGAAATAGACAAATCTGTAGTGCTGATTGGTGATGAAATAAAGAAATCGGATAACGCCTGGCTGTCCTTACGTAAAAAACGTCAGCGCATAGATCTGAAAGTCGATGGAAATATCTTGTTTCTGGAGAAAGGGACGGTCTCTGTATATCGTGTAGAAAATGATTTAGTGACGGTAAGTATTTCTGCACCGGCGATCCTTGGACTTCCACAAATGCGTACGGAGGTCGCTGGGCACTATTTACGCTGCGACACCGATTGTGAAATGTGGGCCATGAGCGTACAGAACGCCGATCTTTTATTTACCGCTAAAAATCTCTGGAAGCAGGCGTTTGATATCCTGGCGCACCATCTGCAACGCTATTTCCAGCGTGAAACATTGCAATCGCACAGAACCATTCGTGAGCTGATTATTGAACACGTCAAATATATTTGGGCGATGGAGCCCGCGGTACGTGAGAAAACATCCGTATATACCTTTATTTTGACCCGCAATCATATCTCGCGCAGTGCTATTCATAAGGTATTACAGGAGCTGGTGAATGACGGAAAAATCACACTCAATCGGGGTAAACTGTCTGCTTATTCCGCGGCATAAACATAAGCGCCCCTGATTTAATGCAAGGGGCGCGCAAGTGATTAACGTTCTCTGAGCGCCTCTGCACGCGCACGAATGATCGGTTTCAGCAGATAGCTAAGAATGGTTTTCTTACCGGTGAGGATATCGACGCTTGCCACCATGCCGGGAATGACAAGCATCGGATGCTCTCTTGTACCCAGGTAGTTTTTGTCAGTTTGCAGACGAACAATATAGAAACTCCGTCCCTGCTTATCGGTAATGGTGTCCGGACTTATCTGCACCACTTCACCGCGCAGCCCGCCATAGATGGTGTAATCGTAAGCGGTAAATTTCACCATCGCGTGCTGACCTGGATGCAGGAAGGCGATATCGCGCGGCTGTATTTTTGCCTCAATTAACAGCTTGTCATCCAGTGGCACGATTTCCACCAGATCGCTGCCCGGCTGAATGACGCCGCCGATAGTATTGACCATCACCTGCTGGACGATACCGCGTACAGGTGAAGTAACCATGGTGCGATTCACCCTGTCTTCCAGTGCTTTGACGCTGGCCTGGGCTTTGCTCAGGTTGGTGCGGGCTTCGTTCAGTTGAGCCAGCGCATCACTCTTGAAGCGGCCACGGCTTTCACCGATTTTGTTCTCAATCTCTTTAATTTCTGAGGCGGCTTTAGGCAGCGACAGGCTGACGGAATTGAGCTGTCCGGCGGTTTCCACTTCAGTACGATGTAAACGCAGCAGTTCGACTTTTGAAATGGCACCAGAGGCAAGTAACGGTTCTGACATTTTGATTTCCTGGCGTATTAATCCCAGGCTGTGCTTGAACTGATCTTCCTTTGATTCATAATCGCGCAGTTCTTGTTTTTTCTGCACCAGTTGCTCTTCAAGCGCCGAAATTTCGTTGTGAAATTGCGCCCGGCGGCTGTTATACAGTTCGGTTTCACCGCGGGCGACGTCCGGGGCTTTGCTGGCAATCTCTTCTGAGATTACAAAGTCACGGTTTTCAACCTCTGCGCTCAGGCGTTCTACCTTTGCGCGCAGGCCGAGTTTATCCGCTTCCGTTTCGCCGACGTTTGAAGCAAAACGTGTGTCGTCAAGGTGCAGTAATGGGGCTCCGGCGTTGACGATTTGCCCTTCGTGTACGTACAGCTCGGTAACAATTCCGCCTTCCAGGTTCTGTATTTTTTGCAGTTTTGACGAGGGGATCGCTTTGCCTTCACCGCGTGTCACTTCATCAATCTTCGCAAAACCTGCCCACACGAAGGACAGGACCACCAGCGCAAGGATCACCCACAGTGTCAGGCGAATTACTCGTGGAGCATCATCGATAATGGCGTGGCTCACTTCATTGATACTGTCGGTTTGATTTTCATCACGGCCGTGAAAATAGTGCTGCATGAAGCGGCGAGCACGCGCCAGGAAATCAGCGAGACGCATTAATCTGCCCCTTTTTCAACGCATCCATCACCACCGCTTTCGGGCCATCTGCGATGATGCGTCCTTTATCAACAATAATCAGGCGGTCAACCAGCGACAACATGGAGGCGCGGTGGGTGACCAGTAATAGCGTTTTACCTGCGATGCAGGGGACCAGCGCGTGTTTGATCTTCTCTTCGCTGGTGTTATCCATCGAGCTGGTGGGTTCATCCAGTAGCAGTAGAGGCGGATCCAGCAGCAGCGCACGAGCGAGTGCCACCGCCTGCCGTTGTCCGCCTGAAAGCTGAGAACCGCGCTCGCCAACCTGCAGGTTGTAGCCGTCAGGATGCAGACGAGCGAAATCGTTGACACCTGCCAGTTCCGCCGCGCGTAACATGGTTTCGTCATCGACATAGCGCGCGCCGCACAGCAGGTTGTCGCGCAGTGTGCCGTTGAACAACTGGATGTCCTGTGGGACGTAGCCGATGCTGTGGCGGAGATCGTTGACATCCAACTGACGGGAATCGATACCGTCGATCAGGATATTACCGGCGCAGGGCTGGTACAGATTGACGATCAATTTACTGATCGAGCTTTTACCGGAGCCGCTACGGCCGATGATACCGATGCGTTCGCCGGGCTGAATGGTGAGATTAATTTTGTGCAGCGACAGGTTTTTTTGTTCTGGATAACTAAAATCCACGTCGCGGAATTCAATGCTGCCCTGCAACTGTTCACGCTTGAGCGGGTTTTCATCCGCACGGCGCTCCTGCGTCAGTGACATCATCTTATCGGTATTCTTGATGGTGAGTTTTGCCTGCTGGTAACGGGCAATAAGACCGGTTAATTGGCCCAGAGGCATTAATGCACGGCCATTCAGCATGTAGCAGGCGATCAGGCCACCCATACTCAGCTTGCCGCCGATAATCATATACACACCAACAATGATCATCACCACGCCCGAAATCTGCTGGAACCAGCCGGTGAGATTGCTGGCCAGACTGGACAAGGTTTTCACCCGCAGTTCCAGACGGCTCAGGCTACCCAGCGTTTGTTCCCACTGGAACTGACGCTCGCTTTGGGCATTATTCACTTTAATGGCATCCAGGCTGCTGAGCGTTTCAATTAACAGTGCCTGACGCTCGCTGGCGAGACTCATGGTTTTGGCCACCGCCGCATTGACGGGTTTTTGCAGTGCCCAACTGCACAGCAGGGCAATCGGTAGCGTCAGGAGCGGGATCCAGGCCAGAGAGCCGCCAATAATGCCTATAACGATCAGCAGCAGCAGGGTGAAGGGCAGGTCGATAATCGTCGTCAGGGTCAGCGATGAGAGGAAATCACGCAGCGACTGAAACTCATGAATATTCTGCGCAAAGCTCCCCACGCGCTGTGGACGCTCTTTCATCTCCATGCCGATAATGCGCTCAAACAGGGTCGAGGAGATAATGAGATCGCTTTTTTTGCCCGCAATATCAAGACAGATACCGCGTAGCATTTTTAAAATCAGATCAAAAACAAAGGCAAGGCAAATGCCCACAGCCAGTACCCACAGTGTCACCGTCGCCTGGTTCGGCACCACGCGGTCGTAGACGTTCATGGTAAAGAGTGGTGTGCCGAGTGCGATCAGGTTGATTAACAGGCTGGCCAGCACGGCATCCATATACAGAAAACGTGACAGCTTCAGCGTGTCTTTAAACCAGGACTTGGTGCGTGGCAAAAAGGCTTCTGCCTGCAAATCGAACTCATGGCGCGGATGGGCAAAAATAACCTTTCCGGCATAGCTTTGTTCAAGCGTGGCTAAATCGACACGGATTTCACCACCTTCGCTTTCGCTGGGCATAAAACGAGCGCTGCCATCTTCATTCCATGCCAGTAATACGCCAGTTGCGCCAGAGCGCAGTAACAGCACGGCAGGCAGAGACATCTGCGGAATTTTATCAAGCGCGCGCGTCACCACCCGCGCTTTTAAACCGGCTCTTGCCGCAGCGCGAGGAAATATATTCAGCGTGAGTTGATCGTTTTCTAATGGCAGGCCGCTGCTTAACGTTGAACGACTGGCTGATTTACCGTGCAGAGAACACAAAATAAGTAGGCTATCTAATAACGGGTCGTCATGATGGCTACGGGGATCGTGATGTTGAGAATTGCTACTGTCAGAATTCTCTGGGACTTCATTGAATAATTCAGCTTGTGCACTCATTTTCGCAACCATTCTGACCTGCACGTTTTAATAATAGCAAGCTAATAATAAGCGTGCAGGTCAGGGATTTATTGGGTATTAATAATTATTAATGAAGTTCAGGCAGGTTATTTTCTTCTGCAGAATCTACCGGTTGACCTGATGGCGGTGGTGCAATTTTTAGAATACCCATTAATTCACCTGTACGTTCGCTAATACGATAACCGCTGGTGACTGCCAGATAGCGTAATTCGACAAGGCGGCGTTTTGAGGAGAAAACTTCATTTTCGCTATCAAGTAAATCCAGTAGTGTACGTTCGCCTAGACTGAATTGATCCTGATAGGCGGTACGTACTTTTACGCTACGGTCGGCATATTCTTCGGCAGAAGGAAGCTGGGCGCGCGCGTTTTGTAATGCTGTCCACGCCAGGCGCAGTTCCTGATTCATCTGGCGCAACGTGTTGTTACGCACATCCTGAGCCTGCTTATGCAGATACGCGCGGGAGTCCATTGTGGCTTTGTCGCTACCGCCCTGGTACAGGTTGTAATGCAGTTTGACCATCGCTTCCCACTCTTCGGTATGTGCGCGAGTGGTGTCGGTGTTATTGCTGATCCCACGGGAAAGCTCAACGTCAACGCGTGGGTAGAAGGTTGATTTTGAGGCTTCGTACTGTTGATGTGCGGCCTCAATATCGGCATTGGCAGACTTCAGCAATGGGCTATTCTTCTCCATTCGACTTTTGGCGTCCGCAAGTGAGGTTGGCAGCTCAGCGTCGATACTCGCTGGCTGGCTGAGTCCTTGCGGCTCCATGCCGGTCACGCTGATAAAGGTGGTTTTTGCATCTTCGAGGTTGGTTTGCTCGGTCAGTAAGTTGTTACGCGCCTGCGCCAGACGCGCTTCGGCCTGCATGAAGTCTCCTGAACGGCCAACGCCCTGATCGGTACGCAGTTTTATCTGGTCATAGATGCGTTCATGGTTAGCCAAATCATCTTCAGCCAGACGGACAAACTCCTCGCGCTGCAACACGTCAAAATAGGCCTGAATCACCGTATATGCGGTACTTTCGCTGGTATTCATAACGCTCCAGGCGCGTGAGTCCACGGTCGCTTTTTGTCGGGCGACTTCGCTGGAGGTGGCAAAACCATTAAACACATTTTGCTCAAGGCTCAACGTCGCCTCGTTGGGGGACTGCGTCAAACCGTTGGTGCTGCCTGCGGCACGCGTTGTCGCATCATCAATATTTTTGCGTCCGGCTTCAGCATTTAAATTCAGCGACGGTAAATATCCACCTTTTGCCGCACGTAGTTCTTGTTCGGAAGAATAACGGCTGTTTATCGCCGCATTGACTTCAGGGTGGTTAGCTAATGCTTCTTTAACGGTATTGTGTAAATCTTCTGCGTTAACTGAATTTATTGAAAACCATGAAAGCAGAAAAACAAAAAACTTCTTCATGACATGAATGCCTTATATCTCACGGTTATGACTTCCCGTTGTCGTTGCTATCATCCGTTTTTACAAACACGTTATATTAATTAACAAATATGAATTATCTTAATTGCTTACAGCGGACAGCTATTCAACGACATGTTTTGTCACATCGTGTTTTATTTTTGGTTATTTTTTATTATATTTATTGGCCAGTCAAGTCTCATGTAAATGCACTTTATAAAATGTGTTTTTTTCTACATTGGGATATTAATGTTTACATTAAATGAATGTGATATTTGTTCGTT
>NZ_JANEWM010000105.1:0-6272 GCF_028069825.1 Citrobacter sp. Igbk 14 | reverse complement strand
GCTAAAGAGAGTATTATTCTGCTTAAGAAAGATATTACGCAGTGGGGGATGATTAAACTTGCGGATGGCACAGGGGACTGCCCATACCTCACTGAAGATAGTCTGTGCCAGGTACAAAAAACGCTGGGAGCCCAGGCGCTAAGTCCGACCTGTCAGACATTCCCGCGTGTTGAGCGCACTTATAAAAATGATGTGAGAAAATCGCTAAATTTATCCTGCCCTGAGGTTGTTAGTATTGTATTAACAGACCCTAATGCGATGATGTTAAATGAAAAAAGCATCGTTAAGCCGCAGGCTAATGTTAAACCCGCGCTTACACCACAACAAAAGTTGTTGAATCTTTTTTGTTTAAGTCTTGTTGATCAGGCTGGGCGTGATATCAACGCCGGACTTTATGCGCTGATTAAATTTGCGCTATTTATCGAGAAATTTAAGGCGGTTGATAATACTGCGTTGGCAGAGATTGAACCCGTTTATCATGCGCTGCTGACTCAACTTCAATCGGGCGAGTTAAGAAAAGAGTTGTCAGATTTCTCGGCGGATCGAAATATCAAATTATCCTTAGTGCTTTTGTTGCAGGACTATTTTCGCAGTAACTCAGGGAGCAGATCGAGTGGTGTGCTGAATTATTATATTCAGTGTTTACTGAGAACGTTAACTCAGGACGATATGCAGTCTGTAGATGAGGGGATCGCCAGACTAGAGGCGACCTGGCAGAAGGTTTACGAGCAACAGGATGAGACTGGATTCGATCTTAAAAATCTTATTTTGTATAAAATTTGGGAAAACAACTTCCCGAATCAAAAGAATGTAGACCCGTTACGATCCTTATATATGATAGGCGTTGAATACTACTTTATCAAAATGTTGATCGCCGCAAGTGCCTATGAGAGAACATATCTGGAGAAGGAAGATGCGATCAATATCGTCTACAGCTTCCATTCCCTGAGCCAGCATAATCCGATCGTGCATGAGAACTTCCACAAGCACATCGAGACCGTCAGAACGGGTGATGACCTGTCGATGATTCATCTCTTGACATAATTTTACCAGGGATGCGTGAAAGCGCATCCCTGGCACGTTAACCATTTGATTTATGGTTGATTATTTTCTCCGCGAAATAACCCCATAACCTACATAAGTGAAATAACCCTTCTTTTATAGCCTTATTCCTCCGATAGAACCCCCTGCAGAAACGGATAATCATGCCGATAACTCATTTAACGCAGGGCTGTTTATCGTGAATTCACTGTATACCGCTGAAGGTGTAATGGATAAACACTCGCTGTGGCAGCGTTATGTACCGTTGGTGCGTCACGAAGCATTGCGCCTTCAGGTGCGCTTGCCGGCGAGCGTGGAACTGGATGACCTGCTACAAGCGGGCGGCATCGGGTTATTGAATGCAGTTGACCGATATGACGCTTTGCAAGGAACGGCATTTACCACTTACGCAGTGCAGCGTATTCGTGGGGCTATGCTGGATGAACTACGCAGCCGGGACTGGGTGCCGCGTAGTGTTCGGCGCAATGCCCGCGAAGTGGCACAGGCGATGGGACAACTGGAGCAGGAATTAGGGCGCAACGCGACGGAAACTGAAGTGGCGGAGCGTCTGGGGATCCCTGTACAAGAGTATCGTCAGATGTTGCTTGATACCAATAACAGCCAACTCTTCTCATACGACGAGTGGCGGGAAGAGCATGGCGATAGTATTGAGCTGGTGACAGAAGAACATCAGCAAGAAAACCCGTTACAACAGCTTCTTGAGGGGAACCTCCGTCAGCGCGTGATGGATGCTATTGATGCATTGCCGGAGCGCGAGAAGCTGGTATTGACGCTGTACTATCAGGAAGAGCTGAATCTGAAAGAGATTGGTGCTGTTCTGGAAGTGGGCGAATCACGGGTCAGTCAGTTGCACAGCCAGGCTATCAAACGTCTACGCACCAAGCTGGGTAAGCTATAAGGGGTAATCTTTGCCCCTGAACAATGCCGCATAACGTATTGACTACCAGGAGTTCTCATGACGGTGCAGCAATCAAAAAGACGGCCACTAAGCCGCTACCTCAAAGATTTCAAACACAGCCAGACGCATTGCGCCCATTGCTTTAAGTTGCTCGACAGGATCACGCTGGTTCGTCGCGGGCAGATTGTGAATAAGATAGCCATCTCCCGCCTGGACACGTTGCTTGATGATGCTGAATGGGCGCAAGAGAAAAAAGAGTGGGTGGCGTTGTGCCGTTTCTGCGGTGATTTGCATTGCAAAGAGCAAAGCGACTTCTTTGACATTATCGGCTTTAAACAATTTTTGTTTGAGCAAACCGAAATGAGCCACGGTACGGTGCGCGAATATGTTGTTCGCCTGCGTCGGCTTGGCAATCATCTGACCGAACAAAAAATTTCCCACGACCTGCTGCAGGAAGGGTTCCTCGACGAAAACCTCGCTCCGTGGCTGCCAGAAACCAGCACCAATAACTACCGCATTGCGCTACGTAAGTATGAGCAGTTTAAAGCCCATACACATATGGGGCATATGCAGAAATCCGCCTGGACAGCCAGTTCTGATATATATTAAAAACGAATAAGGTGTAACAGAGTCGTGTTTGTGAATTACGGCGAACGTTCTACACTACGCTCATACACACGTCATCCTTCAAGCTGTCTCTGCGTTGGCGCCCCAGTTACTTACTTTAGTAAGCTCCTGGGGACTTACTCGCTTGCCGCCTTGATGCAACTCGAATGATTTTGTGGATAAATAGCAGTCACTAATGACAATATTCGGGGTAACTATGAAATTAGCACTTCTGGGACGTCAGGCGCTGATGGGTGTAATGGCTGTTGCACTTGTCGCGGGTATGAGCGCAAAAACATTTGCGGACGAAGGTCTGCTAAATAAAGTGAAAGAGCGCGGCACGCTGCTGGTGGGGCTGGAAGGGACTTATCCCCCGTTTAGTTTCCAGGGTGACGACGGCAAACTGACCGGTTTTGAAGTGGAATTTGCCGAGGAGCTGGCTAAACATCTGGGTGTGAAAGCCTCGCTCAAGCCGACCAAATGGGACGGTATGCTGGCGTCGTTAGATTCCAAACGTATCGATGTGGTGATAAACCAGGTAACCATTTCTGACGAACGTAAGAAGAAATACGATTTCTCTACCCCATATACGGTTTCTGGTATCCAGGCGCTGGTGAAGAAAGGTAACGAAGGCGTGATTAAGACCGCCGCGGACCTGAAAGGTAAAAAAGTCGGTGTTGGTCTGGGGACCAACTACGAAGAGTGGCTGCGTCAGAACGTGCAGGGCGTAGATATTCGTACCTATGATGATGACCCGACCAAATACCAGGATCTGCGCGTAGGCCGTATCGATGCCATTCTGGTTGACCGTCTGGCCGCGTTGGATCTGGTGAAGAAAACCAAAGACACACTGGCCGTGACCGGTGAAGCTTTCTCCCGCCAGGAATCTGGTGTGGCGCTGCGTAAAGGCAATGAAGATCTGCTGAAAGCTGTGGATGCCGCCATTGCCGAGATGCAAAAAGACGGTACGCTGAAAGCCCTGTCCGAAAAATGGTTTGGAGCGGATGTGACGAAATAATCATCATTCGGATAAAAAAGGCGCCTTTAACAGCGCCTTTTTTTATTCCATTGCGCCTGAACGTGCATAATAAAAAGAACATCACAACAACTTCTACTCTCAGGCTTTTGGGCTGCTTGTCGCCCACAGGATGATGAGTAAACACCGGAGGCTCTATGCCACTGCATAACTTAACGCGCTTTCCCCGTCTGGAATTTATTGGTGCGCCAACGCCGCTCGAATATCTCCCGCGTTTCTCTGATTATCTCGGTCGCGATATTTTTATTAAACGTGATGACGTCACGCCGATGGCGATGGGCGGCAATAAACTGCGCAAACTGGAATTCCTGGCGGCGGATGCACTGCGTGAAGGCGCAGACACACTGATCACCGCAGGGGCTATCCAGTCGAACCACGTGCGTCAGACGGCGGCGGTCGCGGCGAAGCTGGGGCTTCACTGTGTGGCGCTGTTGGAAAACCCGATCGGCACGACTGCGGAAAATTACCTCAGTAACGGTAACCGCCTGCTGCTCGATCTGTTCAATACCCAGATTGAAATGTGTGATGCGCTGACCGATCCGAATGCGCAGCTTCAGGAACTGGCGACGCGGATTGAAGCGCAGGGGTTCCGCCCGTATGTGATCCCGGTTGGCGGTTCTAACGCGTTGGGCGCATTGGGTTATGTCGAAAGCGCGCTGGAAATTGCTCAGCAGTGTGAAGGTGCCGTAGAACTGTCATCCGTCGTGGTGGCGTCGGGCAGCGCAGGAACGCACGCCGGGTTGGCAGTAGGGCTGGAACAATTGATGCCGAATGTTGAGCTTATCGGTGTCACCGTTTCACGCAGCGTTGCTGACCAAAAACCAAAAGTCGTTGCGCTTCAGCAGGCGATTGCCAGTGAGCTGGAACTGACCGCGGCGGCAGATATTTTACTGTGGGATGATTATTTTGCGCCGGGTTACGGTACGCCAAATGAAGAAGGCATGGAGGCAGTAAAACTGTTGGCACGTCTGGAAGGCATCTTGTTGGACCCGGTGTATACCGGTAAAGCGATGGCAGGCCTGATTGACGGTATCAGCCAGAAACGCTTTAAAGATGAAGGGCCAATCCTCTTTATTCATACCGGTGGGGCACCTGCGTTATTTGCCTACCATCCACATGTATGACAACCAGGTAGAAAAATACTAATGCAAGAAAGTATCCAACTGGTCATTGATTCGCTGCCGTATCTGCTGAAAGGGGCGGTATTTACGCTCCAACTGAGTATAGGCGGGATGTTTTTTGGCCTGGTGCTGGGGTTCATCCTGGCGCTAATGCGTTTGTCATCACTGTTACCTGTGCGCTGGCTGGCGCGCTTTTATATCTCTATCTTTCGCGGCACACCGTTAATTGCCCAGCTGTTTATGATCTACTATGGTCTGCCGCAGTTTGGTATTGAGCTGGACCCGATCCCGGCTGCAATGATCGGTCTGTCGCTGAATACCGCGGCTTACGCGGCAGAAACGCTGCGTGCGGCCATCTCCTCCATTGACAAAGGGCAGTGGGAAGCCGGGGCGAGTATCGGTATGACACCGTGGCAGACGATGCGCAGGGCGATTCTCCCACAGGCGGCACGCGTGGCATTGCCGCCGCTGAGCAACAGTTTTATCAGTCTGGTGAAAGACACCTCACTGGCCGCGACCATCCAGGTACCGGAACTGTTCCGCCAGGCGCAGCTGATTACTTCACGTACGCTTGAGGTGTTTACCATGTATCTGGCGGCCTCGCTGATTTACTGGGTCATGGCGACGGTGCTTTCTGCGCTGCAGAACTATTTTGAAGAACAGCTCAACCGCCAGGAGAGAGATCCGAAATGAGTGCTATTGAAGTCAGAAACCTGGTGAAAAAATTTCACGGGCAAACGGTACTGCACGGCATTGATCTGGACGTTAAGCCTGGTGAAGTTGTGGCGATTATTGGGCCGAGCGGTTCAGGCAAAACTACGTTGCTGCGCAGTATTAATTTGCTGGAACAACCAGAGGCGGGCACCATCAAGGTCGGAGACATTACCATTGATACCGCACGTTCCTTAAGCCAGCAGAAAGGACTGATTCGCCAGTTGCGCCAGCATGTGGGGTTTGTGTTCCAGAACTTTAATTTATTTCCACATCGCACAGTACTGGAAAACATTATTGAAGGTCCGGTCATTGTGAAGGGAGAACCGAAGGCGGAAGCGACAGCGCGCGCGCGTGAACTTCTGACAAAGGTTGGGCTTGCGGGTAAAGAGAGCAGCTATCCACGGCGGTTATCCGGCGGTCAGCAGCAGCGTGTCGCCATTGCCCGGGCGCTGGCTATGCGTCCGGAAGTGATTCTTTTTGATGAACCTACCTCCGCACTTGACCCTGAACTGGTTGGCGAAGTACTTAATACAATTCGTCAGCTGGCGCAGGAAAAACGCACCATGGTCATTGTGACACATGAAATGAGCTTTGCGCGTGACGTTGCTGACCGGGCGATATTTATGGATCAGGGCAAGATAGTGGAGCAGGGGCCTGCAAAATCCTTATTTACTCATCCGCAGCAACCGCGAACCCGTCAGTTTCTTGAAAAGTTCCTGATGCAATAAAAGGTTAGAGAGCACTCATCGAAATAGTTTTTTGGTGAGTGCTCATTGCATAACTATTTATAATTACTGCTTTATTATTATTGCTTCATCCTGCCAGCATTGTGGGC
>NZ_JANEWM010000104.1:0-6819 GCF_028069825.1 Citrobacter sp. Igbk 14 | reverse complement strand
ATATTAGAAAGAATTTTATGAATACTTAGACCGAGCTTATCTTCAAGCCGAAGTTTATATACATATATTCTCTTAACATCTATATTGTCTATCTTGGTTATTTGCTGAATACTAATTCCTGAAACAAATCGCTTGAGTAATATCATTTCCGTGTAGTTTAGTGAGCGTCCGCGTTTGCTATTGGCGAGATGGCCAGTGAACAGTCGGCGGATTTTCTGGTGCTGGACATCCTCATCATCGTCAGAATAAATAATACCTTGTATTTTATTACTTTTTGCAAGCCAGTAATTGGCTAGCGGCGTCAGGATCCTGTCAGATATCAGAACGATATGCATACCACTTTGCGTCAGGCGATCCACCCAGTGCGGATCGGCAAACAGGCGCAAATTCGGGAATGAAAAATCAATAAAAATAAACCCATGAGATAAATAGTTCTGATTATTAAGCAGGAGTTTTTCGATAATTCCTGTTTTCAGAAAACGATTTCCCTCTGGCCAGATTGCAAAGGCGGCACGGTGACAGTACTGTGCCCGTACCGCAGCATCCGGAAATAATTGACAGGATAATTCACAGCTTATGCAACGAACACTCTGTAGCGGTTTTATCTTCATCAACGATGACCCCTGCTATTTTTCCCTAAATATTTCATTGGTAAATAAATGTGTCAATCCAACACATTGTGAGTTCCATGTCAGTTAATAACAGTGAGTCATTAGAAATGTTATAAACTCCTGATGAGTAAATTAACATTGGCTATAAATAACATGATACAGCGTAGTATTCCGACGTTTTATATCGGATTATTCGCCAATTCATTAGGATTTTTATGCATAAACCCGGACTATAGGATAAATCCGAATATAGCACTATTTGCTAAAATACAACCTTAATGAACGATACTTATTAATAACACAATTCTGATAACTCAATCACCCATGTGATGCTGGGGATAAATATAATTGTCATTCAGATAAAACTGTAATGAATTCTTANTATTTCACCTTAGCTAATTCTCACCTAAGAAATAATGTCGATAACTATTTGTATTTAAAGGGTTTTAATGATTAACAAAAAATTCTTATCCTCGATCATGTACAAAGATAGAGGCGCGCTATCAATTTGCATGTAGTATTAAAAGGTGCACTACAGCACCCCGTGGTACGTTACGTGACAGAGGGCCGGGCAATTGTACCTTATCAATCAGTTGGTCGAATTCAATCCTGATAACAAAAGTCTGGTCAACCGGCAGACCGGGCATGCAATTCAACTGCAACTTCCTGCCTCGCTGTGTTTTCTCTATTTAATTACTCACGCGAGTGACATTGTTTCTCAGAACACGCTGATAAAAGTAGGCTGGGGAGAGAGAAATAATGTCACGACGACCAATACCCTCTACCAGGCTATTCTGACACTACGTAATGCATTGGCGGATGTCGGGTTGCCCCGTGATACGGTGAAAACTATTTCCCGCCGAGGACTTACATTGAATGAAAATACGCAGGTAGAGACAATTACGCTTTCTCCTGGTGATGTTTCTTTGTCAGCCAGTATTCCAGGACATAACGACCCTGAGGTAATACTCCCCCCGGCACAAACAACGCAGGTCGCCTGGTGGAATCTTTTATTTACCGCCAGCGCGGTTATCGTCATCCTGATTATCTGGCTGGTGTGGTATCAGACGCGCCCGACCATGCCGTTTAACAATTTTGTGTCCATCTCTATGCAGATTCCATCGCGTCAGAACTGCAAAATTTATTATTCACCAAATGAGCAAGATCACGAGGGCTATTTCAGCCTGATGCAGTTACATCCCGAGCTCTGTGAAAAAAACAAACATGTGTTTCTTACCGGTTACCGTAAAACAGAAAGAGTAGTGGCATTTGTATGCGATAAAGATGCGCGGGTAGATGCTCGCGCATTTTGTACTACCCATTACTACTGGATGCACGAGACAAGAAATGAAAAAAACACGTAATCGGACCCTGCTCGTAGCCGTGCTGGTCGTGATGTTCGGTTCAGGTGCCTGGTTATGGCATTCGCGGTATGCTGACCAGCCACTGAATTGTGTGGGAAACGTTGAATGGAATATTGGCAACAAGCGTTTTACCGGCACAGTATCGTTTCGCATGCGCAATGATGAAGGGCTGGCGACCATCACCGGAAAGTTATATGGGCATAACACCACGGATATCAGCAGAAACATTTATTTTAGCTATACCCGGCAGCACGATGCGCGATTACTGCAGGCGATGCAGGTCGTAAAAACCTTCGCTGACACAGCAGATGAGGCCGATATCAACAATACTCTGCCAGGGTTTTATCGCCAGACCGGACGGAGTCTGAGCCTGGTGATGGAGGAATATAAAGGCGCATGGATTTTTGCGAGTTCAAGTGTTCCCTCACTGTACTGCCGCAAAAAGTAACATCAGATTCAGATACAAAAAATACAGTTTCTCCGTGGTGATGCATATTTGTCATCATTGACTTACGAGACATGTGTCACTGAATCCACCAATAACCCATTGCTATTCTTTCCCCCGAATCAGGAAACCTCCTGAATACCTTGATATTCATTGCGTAATAATTAAGCGAAATGGACGTGTTACTTCGTCCCGAAGACTTCAACAGACCAATGGATATTTGGAGAAAACGTGGGCAGGGACGTTTATCTCTCCGGCGAGCAATGTCTGACCATTCAGACGTTATCGCATTTCAGGAAACAATGTGTTTCCGATGTATTTATGGCGTACTTATTGAGGGATATTTAATGTTTACGTTTAAAAAGTGCCTGATTGCACTTTCTATTAACCTGGCTGTCGTTTCATCGGGTTTTGCCTGTACAACCCTGCTGGTTGGCAATGAAGCATCAGCGGACGGATCGATGTTGGTTGCCCGTAGTGCCGACAGTGATGCCCTGAAAGCTCAACATTTTGTCATTCATCCGGCCAAAAAGAATCAGACCGGTGTTTACAGCACCAAAGCGCATAATGGCGCAAATGATTTTACCTGGCCCCTGCCGAAAAACTCCCTGCGTTATACCACCGTTCCTAACTGGAAAACCCAACTGCACGGCGCAACCGGGTTTAACGAACTGGGTGTTGGCGTAAGCGGTACAGAATCTATTTTTGCCTCGCCAAAAGCACTGGCAGTCGATCCGTACGTTGAGGATAAAGGGATCACCGAAGACGATATCCCGGATATTCTGCTGTCACAGAGTAAAACCGCACGGGAAGCCGTAGCACTGCTCGGCCATATCGTTGAAACCGCCGGTGCAGGTGAAGGCTTTGGGGTCGCCGTCGTGGATGATAACGAAATCTGGTATCTGGAGACCGGTAGCGGCCACCAGTGGATGGCGCAGCGTCTGCCCAACAATCAGTACTTTGCTACCGGTAATCAGGGACGTTTACAGGATTATGATCCTAAAAACCCGGACACGATGGCATCGAAAAACCTGGTTGAGTTCGCCACTGAAAAAGGTCTTTACGATCAGGCAAAAGATGGCAAATTCAACTTCTCCAAAGTCTATACCCGTGATGATGAACGCGACCGTAACTATAACGATCCCCGTGTCTGGACCATCCAGAAAGAGTTCAATCCTTCTGTAAAACAGGATATGGCTAACGGTCGTGAATTCCCGGTCTTCATGACGCCAGAGAAGAAAATGACGCTGGATGATGTGAAGGCGGTACTGCGTAATCACTATGAAGGCACCAGCCATGACCCCTATACCAACGGCCTGAACGGGAAAGAGCCGTGGCGCCCTGTCAGCGTGTTCCGTACCTACGAGGCACACGTCATGCAGGTACGTCCGTGGTTGCCAAAAGAGATTGGTGAAACGACTTATATCGGTTTGGGTATGGCCGATCTCACCGCTTTCGTTCCGTACTACAGCGGTCTGAAAGCCTATCCGGCCAACTATACGATGGGTACAGATAAGGCGGACGATCAGTCTATTTACTGGAAATATCGTAAATTGCAGACGCTGACGATGACCGATTATCCGAAGCTCGCGCCAATCGTTAAAAAAGCCTACAAAGCGTGGGAAGACAAAGTTGCGAAGGAGCAAAAAGAGGTCGAAGCAGAATATTTGAAGATGGCGAAAACTGATAAGCCTGCTGCGGATAAAATGCTGAATGACTTCAACTTGCGCATCATGGCCGATGCTGAGAAGCTGACGGAAGACCTGACCAATCAGCTGTTCACCCTCCGCACCAAAGACATTCAGTCTGATATTTTCTTTGCTAACGCCGCGAAGAAAGACTGAGTCACGACGCGATAATAGGCTGGCGCAAAGCGCGTATTAGCGTTGCGCCAGCATTTCACACCGCGCCTTTACCGCCTCGTGCAACAGGCGCACCGCCGTTGAAAGCTGCTTCCGATGCGGGCATATCATATTCAGTGGGACTTTTTCTCCCTGATAATCCGGCATCAGCAGTTGTAATCGACCGTCACGCACATCTTCACTCACATCCAGCCACGACTTGTACGCTATCCCCTCGCCGGCAATCGCCAGTCGGCGGATCACTTCAGCATCGTCGCTCATAATGGTGCCGTTGACTTGCACACTGCTCACCTCACCGTTGCGCGTAAACGTCCAGCGATCATGCAGCCGCCCACGCAATACAAAGGTCATGGCATTCAGTTGTGCTAAATCATCCGGACATTGCGGCTCACCGTTTTGCAAAACCCACTCCGGAGAAGCCACCAGCACACGTCGGTTACCCGGTGCAACGGGCAGCGCGATGTAAGACGCATCTTCTGTATTGCCGTAGCGAAAAGCGACATCGACGGGGTCTTTAAAGACATCCGTGACCTGGTCGGAGAAAAAGATCCGCAGACGCAGCGCAGGATAACGGCGTCGAAACGACTGAAAAACCGGCAGCAACAAATTCCGCCCGAGATCGGAAGGAACGGCTATTTGCAGCGTGCCTGAAATTTCATCTTCCGGCGTCTGGATTTTTTGTAACCCGGCATGCATCACATCCAACATCTGGCGGGCATAGGGCAACCAAACCTCGCCTTCCGGCGTCAGCCGCAGACTGCGTGTGGAACGGGCAAACAAGCGGATGGTGAGCGTGGATTCCAGACGCTTGATGGCAGAACTGACCTGAGCGGGCTGGACGCCAGCTTCGCGTGCGGCATCGCTAAAGCTATTCAGCGCCGCGGCGCGGACAAACAACGTGAGATCTTCAAGCCGGAACATTTTCACTCCCCGAGTATAAGTCCTGTCGCCGTGGGGCTATTTTTCCCGTTCTGTTGCCGGTTTACCATCGAATTATTCAACTGATTCCTGTAACCGGAGAGACCATGAAAGCCATCGCCATTACTCGCGCCGCAACCCACGGCAACAACATTGAGTTTTTACACGAGATAGATCTGCCTGTTCCGGTCGCCACTGGGCATGACCTGCTGGTTGAAGTGAAAGCGATTTCCGTCAATCCAGTCGATACCAAAGTTCGCGAAGGTTTCAATGCGGACGTGCCGCGCGTGCTGGGCTGGGACGCTGTGGGTGTCGTGAAATCCGTCGGTGAAGCGGTGACATTATTCTCACCAGGTGATGAAGTCTGGTATGCCGGTGCGCTGGGTCGCGCCGGGAGTAACAGCGAATTTCAACTGGTTGATGAGCGCATTACCGCGCTGAAGCCGCAATCACTGGATAACGCATCTGCCGCAGCCCTGCCGCTGACCGCGATTACCGCATGGGAAATGCTGTTCGATCGCCTCGGCGTAGAGGAAGGTGGCAATGAGAATGATGTTTTATTGATTGTTGGCGCTGCTGGCGGCGTCGGCTCCATTTTGACTCAACTGGCCAGTAAGCTGACGAAAATGACCGTGATCGGCACAGCATCACGCGCGGAAAGCCAGAAATGGGTCCGTGAAGCGGGTGCGCACCATGTGATTGATCACAGTAAACCGTTAACGGATGAGCTGGCGCGGATAGGAATCAAGGAGGTAACACACGTTGCCAGCCTGAATAATACCGAGCAGCACTACCAGCAAATCATTGATGCACTGGCTCCGCAGGGAAAACTGGCGCTGATCGATGATCCGCAAACGCTGGATGCACGTCCGCTAAAAGCCAAAAGTATTTCGCTGCACTGGGAATTTATGTTCACCCGTTCGATGTTTACCACCCACGACATCATTGCACAGCACCAGTTATTAACGCGTGTAGCAAAGCTTATCGACAGCAACGTGATCCGCACGACACTGGGCAAACATTTTGGCGCTATCACGGCGGAAAATGTGCAAAAAGCGCATGCACAAATTGAAACGGGTCGTTCAGTTGGCAAGATTGTGTTGGAGGGGTTTTAGAATGTCAGATGCTGAAATTATTTCCATTATTGCGGTACTGAAAGCCAAACCAGGGAAAACCAACGCACTAAAACAGGCGTTAAAAGCGCTGTTACTCCCCACTCGTCGGGAGCCGGGAAATATTGAGTATGACCTGTTCCAGTTGCGCGACACACCGGATGTTTTTTACGTGCACGAGTCCTGGCGCGGTCAGGCCGGTTTGGACGACCATATCGCCCTGCCACATTTTCAATCATTCATTCTGCAAATGAATGACCTTCTGGCTGAGCCGTTACGGCTGGATTATCTGACCCCGATTGAGCCGTAATATTAATACCATGCTCCCCTGCGGTTCGGGGAGCACAACAAATACCAACCTGAGGATTTACTTAACACAAGAATAACAGGACAAAAAATAGATATGCTCATTAGCCTCTAAAAAACAGTGGCTTTCATCACAAAGTTAACATTGAATGTGTATCGTTAATATTCATTCTATTTCACAATAATAATGATCATATAAAG
>NZ_JANEWM010000103.1:0-7404 GCF_028069825.1 Citrobacter sp. Igbk 14 | reverse complement strand
GTCTTAATATTTAAGTTATTGTTTGTTAAGGATTTAATTGAAAAGGTATTTCATATTAAATCTGTGATCCATCTCGCTATTTCAGTGCGTGATATTAACGTGCGTGAACAGAATACTATTCGCTTTTATTGCAAGATTATTCGTATGGCTGGAATTGAATGAGATAACGATGGTTTAAAAAATAGCCAAAGTAAAAGCTGGGCTGATGGATTTATGTTAAGTGTTTAGCCTGATTATGTGATCTACGTCACATATTCTTTAAATTCGCAGCATGGCTACGTTGTATGTGTAACGGGTGGCGGGTAGAGTTGCGTCGAATTAGGAAAAATCTTAGACATTTGTAAGAAATGATGTGAGCTTGTAAGGGACGCGGCATTCTAAGAAAGGAATGTTTAGACAACGCGTAAGCGCCATCACGTTGCTATGTATTTGACCTTTTGCTTTTTTTTACCGGGCCTTCCCGGCGACATCACGGGGTGCGGTTCTGCCGCATGAAAATAATGTTGGTTATTATGGATGCAAATAATGCATACATCCGAGTTGCTGAAACACATTTATGACATCAATTTGTCGTATTTATTGCTTGCACAGCGTTTGATCGTTCAGGACAAAGCATCTGCAATGTTCCGCTTGGGTATCAGCGAAGAGATGGCGGATACATTGGCAACATTAACACTTCCTCAAATGGTCAAATTGGCTGAAACCAATCAACTGGTATGCCATTTCCGTTTCGACGATCATCAGACTGTAACGCGTTTGACGCAAGATTCCCGCGTTGACGATCTTCAGCAAATTCATACCGGTATCATGCTTTCAACACGCCTGCTTAACGACATTGATGACGCAGCGCGTAAGAAAAGGGCTTGATGATGAGCGAAAAAAGCATTGTTCAGGAAGCGCGTGATATCCAGTTAGCGATGGAATTAATCACATTGGGCGCCCGTTTGCAAATGCTGGAAAGCGAAACGCAATTAAGCCGTGGCCGACTCATCAAGCTGTACAAAGAATTACGCGGTAGTCCTCCGCCAAAAGGGATGCTTCCGTTTTCCACCGACTGGTTTATGACGTGGGAACAAAATATTCATGCATCGATGTTTTGTAATGCATGGCAATTTCTGCTTAAAACCGGTTTGTGTAGCGGCGTGGATGCTGTGATTAAGGCGTATCGGTTATATCTTGAGCAGTGCCCGCAGCCAGAAGAAGGGCCATTGTTGGCGCTTACTCGTGCGTGGACCCTTGTCCGTTTTGTTGACAGTGGTTTGCTTGAATTGTCTGCCTGTAACTGCTGCGGCGGAAATTTTATTACCCACGCGCACCAACCCGCAGGCAGCTTTGCCTGCAGTTTATGTCAGCCGCCATCGCGAGCCGTAAAAAGACGTAAACTTTCCCAGAATGCTGCCGATATTATTCCACAACTGCTGGATGAACAGATCGAACAGGCTGTTTAACTGATACGGTGTGGATAAACACTCCAGCAGCGGTAAGCGATTACCGCTGCTTTTTTTTGTCCTGACCATGAGTTAACTGCCCGACTGCGCATCCTGTCATAGTCAATTGCGAAAGGATGATGTCGTGCTTATCTTATTAGGTTACCTGGTTGTTATTGGTACAGTTTTCGGCGGTTACATGATGACCGGCGGACACCTTGGGGCACTCTATCAACCGGCTGAGCTGGTTATCATCGGTGGCGCGGGTATCGGGGCATTCATTGTTGGCAACAACGGTAAAGCCATCAAAGGGACGATGAAAGCGATCCCGTTGCTTTTTCGGCGTTCGAAATATACCAAAGCCATGTATATGGACCTGCTGGCGTTACTCTACCGCCTGATGGCTAAGTCACGTCAGCAAGGCATGTTCTCGCTTGAACGCGATATCGAAAATCCAAAAGAGAGTGAAATTTTCGCCAGCTATCCGCGTATTCTTGCGGATGCAGTGATGCTTGATTTTATTGTCGATTACCTGCGTCTGATTATCAGCGGCAACATGAATACGTTTGAAATTGAAGCGCTGATGGACGAAGAGATTGAGACGCATGAAAGTGAGGCCGAAGTTCCGGCTAACAGTCTTGCAATGGTCGGTGACTCATTGCCAGCGTTCGGGATCGTGGCTGCGGTGATGGGGGTTGTGCATGCGCTGGCTTCTGCCGATCGTCCGGCGGCTGAACTGGGTGCTCTGATTGCACATGCCATGGTAGGGACATTCCTCGGTATTTTACTGGCCTATGGATTTATTTCCCCACTCGCCAGCGTCCTGCGACAGAAAAGCGCTGAAACAACCAAGATGATGCAGTGTGTGAAGATCACTCTGCTCTCCAATCTGAATGGCTACGCGCCACCGATTGCGGTTGAGTTTGGTCGTAAGACGTTGTATTCCAGCGAGCGTCCTTCGTTTATCGAACTGGAAGAGCATGTTCGTGCAGTGAGAAATCCAGCAGCGCAGCAGACGACCGAGGACGCATGAAAAATCAGGCCCATCCCATTATCGTCGTAAAGCGACGTAAACATAAAAATCACGGTGGTGGGGCGCATGGTTCGTGGAAAATTGCCTACGCCGATTTTATGACCGCGATGATGGCCTTCTTTCTGGTGATGTGGCTTATTTCCATCTCTAGCCCTAAAGAACTGATTCAAATTGCCGAATATTTCCGTACACCGCTGGCTACTGCGGTGACGGGGGGAAATCGGATCTCGAACAGCCAAAGCCCAATTCCCGGTGGGGGTGATGATTACACCCAGCAGCAGGGGGAAGTAAACAAGCAGCCCAACATTGATGACCTGAGAAAGCGTATGGAGCAAAGCCGCCTGAGCAAGCTACGTGGCGATCTCGATCAGCTGATTGAATCCGACCCTAAGCTACGCGCACTGCGCCCACATCTGAAAATTGATTTAGTCCAGGAAGGGCTGCGGATACAGATTATCGACAGTCAGAACCGCCCGATGTTTAAAACCGGAAGCGCAGAGGTTGAACCTTACATGCGTGATATTTTGCGGGCGATTGCGCCCGTACTGAACGGGATCCCAAACCGTATCAGTCTTTCTGGTCATACAGATGATTATCCCTATGCCAACGGTGAGAAGGGATATAGCAACTGGGAACTGTCAGCCGATCGCGCCAATGCATCGCGTCGCGAGTTGGTCAGCGGTGGACTGGATGATGGAAAAGTATTACGGGTGGTAGGTATGGCCGCCACGATGCGTCTGAGCGATCGCGGTCCCGAGGACGCCATCAACCGCCGTATAAGCCTGCTGGTTCTGAATAAGCAGGCCGAAGAGGCCATTTTGCATGAAAACGCTGAAAGCCAGAATGAGCCGGTAAGTGTCTTACAACAGCCCGCGGCGGTGCCGCCGGCAAGCGTTCCCACATCGCCACCAGCCAATCCGAGGTGATAGCGTGAGCATGGATATTAGCGATTTTTATCAGACATTTTTTGATGAAGCTGACGAACTGTTGGCTGACATGGAGCAACACCTGCTGGATCTGGTGCCTGAAGCCCCGGACTCCGAACAGCTGAATGCCATTTTTCGTGCAGCGCACTCGATTAAAGGCGGGGCGGGCACTTTCGGCTTTACCATTTTGCAGGAAACGACCCATCTGATGGAAAACCTGCTGGATGAAGCGCGGCGTGGCGAGATGCAGCTCAATGCCGACATTATCAACCTGTTTTTGGAAACGAAAGATATTATGCAGGAACAGCTCGACGCCTATAAAAACTCAGAGGAGCCGGATGCCGCCAGCTTTGAGTACATTTGTAATGCGTTACGACAGTTAGCGCTCGAAGCAAAAGGTGAAACCGCGCCCGCGGTGGTCAATAGCGCCAAATTGAGCGTTGTTGATAGCACGGCGATACAAGACGAGGTGGTTGCACAAGCCGCCCCTGCCGCTGAAGAGGTCAAAAAGCGGATCATTCTCTCGCGCCTTAAAGCCAGTGAAGTCGATTTACTGGAAGAGGAACTGGGGAATCTGGCGACCTTGAGCGATGTGGTCAAAGGTGCTGACACGCTGTCGGCTACGATCGACGGTAACCTCGCCGAAGATGACATTATTGCTGTGCTCTGCTTCGTCATTGAAGCGGATCAGATTGAGTTCGAAACCATCACTGCTGCGCCGACTACTGCAGAAACGCCAGCTGTTGCTGATGTCGTCGAACCACAGCCACTGCCGGTTGCTGCACCAGCACCTGCGCCGGTGGTCAAAGCGACCGCCAACGAAGCTCCGCATGGACGAGTAGAGCGTGAGAAACCTGCGCGGGCCAGTGAATCGACCAGTATCCGCGTGGCGGTTGAGAAGGTCGATCAGCTGATTAACCTGGTGGGTGAACTGGTCATCACACAGTCAATGCTGGCTCAGCGTTCGAACGAACTGGATCCGGTAAATCATGGCGATCTCATCACCAGCATGGGGCAGTTACAACGTAACGCCCGCGATCTGCAGGAATCGGTGATGTCGATTCGTATGATGCCGATGGAATATGTTTTTAGCCGCTTCCCGCGCCTGGTGCGCGATCTGGCGGGTAAATTGGGTAAACAGGTTGAACTGACCCAGGTCGGTAGCTCCACCGAACTGGATAAGAGTCTGATCGAACGTATTATCGATCCGTTGACGCACCTGGTGCGTAACAGTCTCGATCACGGCATTGAACTGCCGGAAAAACGCATCGAATCCGGGAAAAGTCCGATTGGTAATCTGACACTCTCTGCCGAACACCAGGGCGGGAATATTTGTATCGAAGTGACCGATGATGGCGCGGGTCTGAACCGCGAACGTATCCTGGCGAAAGCGATTTCCCAGGGGATGCCAATCCACGAAAACATGAGCGATGACGAAGTTGGCATGCTGATCTTCGCCCCGGGATTCTCAACCGCCGAGCAGGTAACGGATGTTTCCGGGCGTGGTGTCGGTATGGACGTGGTGAAGCGAAATATCCAGGAGATGGGCGGGCACGTTGAGATCCAGTCGAAACAGGGCCAGGGCACAACCATCCGTATTTTGTTGCCGCTGACGCTGGCTATCCTTGATGGTATGTCTGTTCGTGTAGCCGATGAAGTGTTTATCCTGCCGCTGAATGCGGTAATGGAGTCTCTGCAACCTCGGGAAGAAGATCTCCATCCGCTGGCCGGGGGAGAGCGTGTTCTGGAAGTGCGTGGTGAGTATTTACCGCTGGTTGAGTTGTGGAAAGTCTTTGAGGTCGAAGGTGCAAAAACCGAAGCAACTCAGGGTATTGTAGTGATTTTACAAAGTGCAGGGCGTCGCTACGCGTTGCTGGTCGATCAGTTAATTGGTCAACATCAGGTAGTGGTAAAAAACCTGGAAAGCAACTACCGCAAAGTGCCAGGCATTTCCGCAGCAACGATCCTCGGCGACGGTAGCGTCGCGCTGATTGTCGATGTCTCTGCATTGCAGGGGTTAAACCGCGAACAACGTGTGGCAATCACAGCCGCCTGATTGAGTAAGAAAGGGAAGAATATGACCGGTATGAGTAATGTAACTAAACTGGCCGGCGAACCGTCAGGTCAGGAATTCCTCGTGTTTACGTTGGGGGATGAAGAGTACGGTATCGATATCCTGAAAGTGCAGGAAATTCGCGGCTACGATCAGGTTACGCGTATTGCCAATACGCCAGCCTTTATTAAAGGTGTGACAAACCTGCGCGGCGTGATTGTGCCGATCGTTGATCTGCGTGTGAAGTTCAGCCAGAGCGATGTGGATTACAATGAAAACACCGTCGTGATTGTCCTGAATCTGGGTCAGCGTGTGGTGGGAATCGTTGTTGATGGTGTATCCGACGTGCTGTCGCTGACGACGGATCAAATCCGTCCTGCGCCTGAATTTGCTGTTACCTTGTCTACGGAATATCTGACCGGGCTGGGGGCGTTGGGTGACCGGATGCTGATTCTGGTGAATATTGAGAAACTGCTGAACAGCGAAGAAATGGCGCTGTTAGATATTGCTGCCAGTCACGTCGCGTAATCGCCATACCGAATCCGGCCTACAACGATTATTGTTGCAGGCCGGATAAGCGTAGCGCGTACGGCAGACTTTCCCCTTACGCTTCTCGTTCAATCAGCTCAGGTTCAGCTTCCAGTAACCCTTCCTTCTGCGCCAGCATCGCTGTCGCAATTCCGTTACCCAATACGTTAATCGCTGAGCGCCCCATATCAAGGAAATGGTCGATGCCCATCAGTAACAGGATCCCTGCAACAGGAATATTAAAGCTTGGAATGGTTGCCGCTAGCACCACCAGCGCTGAACGCGGTACGCCAGCAATCCCTTTTGACGCCAGCATCAATGTCAGCATCAGCACGGTAATTTCCGCGAAGGAAAGGTGGATGTTATAAGCCTGTGCGATAAACATGGAGGCGAACGAGCAGTACACCATCGAACCGACCAGGTTGAATGAATAGCCAATCGGCAGTACGAACGACACGATGTTACGTGAGCAGCCAAATTTGGTTAATTGCTCCAGCGTTTTAGGGTAGGCCGCTTCCGAACTGCTGGTAGTGAAGGCGACCAACACCGGATCTTTGAGCATACTGACCAGGCGGAACACCTCTTTCTTCAGCACCAGATAGCCCACTGCCAACAGGACCAGGCAGGTCAGCAGAATAGCGACGTAGTAGCCGCCAATAAATGACGCGTAGTTGAGCAGAATACCCAGGCCCTGCGTGGAGATAACGGAAGAGATAGCGGCGAAAATTGCCAGCGGCGCGACGTACATAACATAGCCCGTCACTTTCAACATAATGTGTGAAACCACATCCAGTGCGGCGACCAGCGGCGCGTTAAATTTCTCTCCCAACGATGCCCCACCAATACCGAAGAACATTGAGAACACGACAATTTGTAGGATCTCATTATTCGCCATCGCTTCGGCAATACTGGTAGGAATGGTATGAGACAGAAAACCTTTCAGGCTCATACCACCGACGGCGAGTCCGGTGTCAGTAGCTTCCAGTGGAATGGCCAGGTTCAGCCCGCTCCCGGGTTGTTCAAGTGAGACAACAAACAGGCCAACCAAAATAGACAGCACGGACGAGCTGATAAACCAGATCATCGCTTTGCCGCCAACGCGTCCGATGGTGGAGGTTTCTCCCAGACGCATGATTCCGACGGTCAGAGTGCTGAAGACTAACGGTGCGATGACCATTTTTATCAGCCGCAAAAAGATGTCGGTGAGCAGCGTAATATTATCAGCCCAGGCGGTAACGACGCCGGGGGAGGCATAGGTGTGGATCACCGCACCCGACAGGATCCCCGCCAGCATGAAGATCACGATAAAGAGCGTGAGTTTGTTTGCATTTGCCACTAAAAAGCCCTGGATCGGGTTACGCAACAGAACGCCTCACTGGTGCAGGAGTCGGCCGCTGCCGCTGCCGCACTCGAGGAGCAGGCCAGTCGCCTGACCCA
>NZ_JANEWM010000102.1:0-8204 GCF_028069825.1 Citrobacter sp. Igbk 14 | reverse complement strand
TATATATATTACATAAGCTTCTTTATGTATTAATTGGCGGGAGAAAGGCATGAGAACCCTGAAGCATTTTATAAACGGGCAATATGTAGCGGGTAACACAGAAGACACGTTTGAGTTGGTGAGCCCGGTTGACGGTGAAACGTACGCGTTATCGCCTAATGCCGGTGCGACTGAGGTGGCGCTTGCCTACTCGGCGGCCGCGGCGGCATTTAACATATGGAAAAAATCGACACCTGCCCAGCGACAAAAAGCACTGCTGCAACTGGCGGATGAGATAGAAAAAAATGTTGAACGACTGGTCAACGCGCAAAGCCAGGAAACCGGTCAATTGCGTCATTTTATCGAAAAAGAAGAGATAGCAGCCTCGTGCGATGCGATTCGTTTTTTTGCCGGCGCAGCGCGTTGTCTGGAAGGGAAGGCCGCCGGAGAATATTCCGCCGGGTTCACCTCAACGATTCGTCGTGAGCCGTTGGGCATTGTGGGACAAGTCACACCGTGGAATTACCCGTTTATGATGGCGGTATGGAAGATTGCACCGGCGCTTGCCGCTGGCAATACGGTGGTTTTAAAGCCGAGCGATACCACCCCGGTAAGTACGCTGCTCCTGGCTGAACTGGCGGCACCCTTATTTCCGCGAGGGGCGTTTAACGTCGTGTTGGGCAAGGCCAGTACTGGCTCGCTGGTGGTTTCTAACCCGACGGCTTCATTGGTGTCGATTACCGGTTCGGTACGCGCTGGTCTGCAGGTTGCGGCATCAGCAGCAGCTAACCTGACAAAGGCCCATCTTGAACTGGGTGGCAAAGCGCCCGCCGTCGTATTCGCTGATGCAGATATGGACAAGGCGATTACTGCTATCACTACCGCAGGATTTTTCAATGGCGGACAGGATTGTACTGCCGCCACGCGCATCCTGGTGGAAGATTCTGTCTATGCGACGTTCCTGGAAAAACTGATCCAAAAAACGAAAAGTATCAAGTTTGGTCCTCCGCAGGATCAGGATGCGTTATATGGCGCGCTGAATAGCAAAAACCAGCTTGAGCAGGTGAAGGGGTTTATTGAGCGTTTACCTGCACATGCGAAAATTGAAACCGGTGGTCATGCGGGGCCTGGGCCGGGTTTCTACTTTGAACCGACGATAATTTCCGGCCTGCATCAACACGATGAAGCCATTCAACACGAAGTGTTTGGCCCGGTAATGACCATTCAGTCGTTTTCTGGTGATGAAGACGCGTTGCGCAAGGCGAACGATGTGGAATATGGCCTGGCCGCGAGCGTCTGGACCAGCAATCACAGTCGCGCGCAGCGTTTCAGTATTGATCTCGATTTCGGCACAGTTTGGATTAACAGTCATATTCCTCTGTGCGCCGAAATGCCACACGGTGGATTCAAAAAATCCGGCTACGGAAAAGATCTCTCCTCTTATTCGCTCGATGAGTATACCCGGGTGAAACATATCATGTGTGATATTTCCGAATAACAGGTAATACGATGAAAACATTAAAAATAGCCGTACTTTCATTGGTGATGTTCTCAGGATTCAGCCTGGCAGAAAGCTCACCGCTGAACACGGTAAAAGCGTATATGGCAGCATGGAATGCGCATAATGCGCCGCTGGCAGCGCAGTACCTGGCGGACGATGCCGTTTATTACGATGCCGCCGCAGGGGAGCCGGTAACCGGCCGGGAAAAAGCTGAAAAAGATGTGATCGGTGCATTTATTAAGGCGGTCCCGGATCTGACCTGGAAAATGGTCGGTAAACCTGTTGCTGATGAAGATACTGTGGCATTTCGTTGGGAATTCTCGGGTAAAAATAGCGGCGAATGGGCGGGAAGCCCGCCGACAAATAATCCGATCAAATTTGAAGGTGTCAGCTATATTCATGTTAAGGCAGGAAAAATCACCTGGCAGGGTGATTATTATGACGCTAAAAAACTGGATGAAGAGCTGAAGCCAGTGAAGTAGTCGGCGGTGTCCTCCTTGTATCTACGAGGGGGAACCTCTCATTTGTAGTGTTTTTTAGGACAATGTGTCAGTGGCAAAAGGACAAAGTTAATGGCAATTACCCGACGTGATTTTCTCAACGGCGTGGCGGTGACGATCGCTGCGGGACTGACCCCTCTGGATCTGGTCAGAGCGGCAGGAAAGGGGCACGAATTTATTGATGGAAGTTATTATCCACCGGCGTTAACGGGGCTACGCGGTAACCATCCGGGTTCGTTTGAAATGGCCCATGCGTTAGGCCGTGAACATAAGCACTTTGATTTAAGCGCTCTGCCCGTAGAGGAAGAGTACGATCTGGTGATTGTGGGCGGCGGTATCAGCGGACTGGCCGCGGGTTGTTTCTGGCATGAACTGGCCGGGAAAAACAGCAAGGTGCTGATCCTCGATAACCATGATGATTTTGGTGGTCACGCCAAACGCAACGAATTCACCTCAGCAGGCAAAAAACTGATCGGATATGGCGGAAGTGAAGCCTTTCAATCACCCGCGCATAACTTCAGCCCCGAAGTGAATAAGCTGATGGAAACTGTCGGCGTAAGCGTCACGCGGTTGAAAAAGAGTTTTGACGTTAATTTCTACCCCGATTGGCAGCTTAGTCGCGGCGTCTTCTTCGATAAAAAGAATTTTGGTGAGACGAAAATAGTCAGCGGTGATCCGGGTCGTGCGGTATCCGATGATATTCCGCCAGATCGGCTCAATGGCCGTAATATCGAAGACTTTATCAATGACTTCCCATTGAGTGAGGAAGATCGTAAAGCGCTAATCGATCTGCACGTACGTCCGGTTGATTATCTTCCAGGGATGACGGTTGATGAGAAAACGGAATGGCTGGATACCCACAGCTATAGTGAGTTTCTTGCCACCAGGGTTGGTTTAAGCAAAATGGCGCTGCTCTATTTTCAGCAGCGTTCCAACGATTTCTTTGCCATCGGTATTGAAGGCATATCCGGTAGTGATGCTCGTGCGTGCGCATTGCCGGGAATGGAAGCGTTAGGGCTGCCGCCGTTGGACGGTGAATCGCTGGCCGACCTCGAAGAGCCCTATGTCTATCATTTCCCGGATGGCAATGCGGGTCTGGCACGGTTGCTGGTCAGACACATGCTGCCGGGCGCGCTGCCGGGCAATACCATGGAAGATTCTGTCCTCGCCAGACTGCATTATGAAAAGCTCGACCTGCCGGAAAACGCCACGCGTTTGCGCCTGAACAGCACGGTGATAAATGCGGCGAACGTAGAGGGGGGCGTTGCCGTCACGTATCTTTGCGACGGCAAAATGCATCGCGTGCGCGGTAAGAACGCCATTATGGCGGGCTATAACATGATGATCCCGTATCTGGTACCGGAAACGCCAGAGCAGCAGCAGGCCGATCTCAAACTGAACGTGAAGGCGCCGCTGGTGTACACCAATGTGGTGGTCAAAAACTGGCAAGCGTTTAAGCAATTGGGGGTTCATGAGTTTTATTCACCGGCCGCGCCTTATAGCCGAATCAAGCTCGACTATCCGGTCAGTATCGGTGGATACCAACACCCGGCCTCGCCGGACGAGCCCATGGTGATTCATATGGTCTATGTGCCCACGTATCCTGGCAGTAATCTGTCCGCGAGGGAGCAGTTCCGTTTGGGGCGTGCTTATCTGCTGGGGACCACGTTTGCCGCACATGAAGAGATGATCCGTTCTCAGTTGCAGGAAATGTTTGGCTCAACCGGTTTTGACAATCAGCGGGATATCGCGGCCATTACTGTTAACCGTTGGGCGCATGGTTATGCGTATTACGCTAATTCACTGTTCGACGATATGGAAAAAATGCCGGAGATTATTGAGCGGGCGCGTAGACCTATCGGACGTATTGCCATCGCTAACTCTGATGCTGACTGGAGCGCTTATGCTCATGCTGCTATCGATCAGGCATGGCGCGCGGTTAATGAACTCAAGGATATGGGGTGATCTATGCGTAATGTAACCGTTCTAATCGCCTGCCTGTTTACCGCTTCTGTCTCTGCCGCTGAATCTGACGGTGAGTACATCGCGAGGATCTCAGACTGCGTGGCATGCCATACCGCGGAAGGCGGAGCGGCGATGGCGGGAGGCAAGAAGTTCCCCACGCCGGTTGGTGATATCTATTCGACGAATATTACCCCGGATAAGACTCACGGTATCGGCAACTATTCTTACGATGATTTTGAGAAGGCCGTGCGCCAGGGGATTGCCAAAGACGGTCATCCCCTGTATCCGGCGATGCCTTATCCTTCTTACTCGAAACTGTCCGACGCAGATGTTCAGGCGCTGTATAGCTACTTCATGCATGATGTTAAGCCGTCAGCAGAGCCCAATAAAGAGAACGCTATTCCCTGGCTTGTCTCGGCCCGCTGGCCGCTGCATATCTGGAATTGGTTGTTTACCGATGCGCCGACTGCCGCTGTTGAAGACAACAAAGCGGATGATACGGCAGCACGGGTAAAACGGGGTGCTTATCTGGTAGAAGGTCCGGGTCACTGCGGGTCATGCCATACCCCGAGAGGGATGGCGATGAACGAAAAAGCCTATACCAATGCCGATGCTGAGTATCTGAGCGGGGCGATGATCGACGGCTGGTATGCGCCATCGCTACGGGGAACCGGGATGTCTGAGCAGGCGTTAACGTCATTGCTGCTGACGGGGAAAAGCAAACATGCTGCAGTATCGGGATCGATGTCTGAAGTCGTCAGCCAGAGCACACAGTATCTGACGGACGAAGATGCCACGGCGATTGCACAATATTTGTTGAGCCTGAAAAGTGAGAAGACGGAACCGACACGTACGGTAGCTGCCACGGCCTCCTGGTCGAATTCGCCTGAAGCGGGTAAAGTGACTTACAACCGCTACTGCTCGACCTGTCATGGTCTGGAAGGGAAAGGTACCGATGATAATGCACCTTCGCTCATTCACAACCCGTTAGTGATGGTAGACGACCCAACGCCGTTGTTCAGGGTGATTGCCCACGGCGCAGAAACACCGACGACACGGGGGAATGTCTCCTTTAAGATGCCAGCCTATGGTGGGTTGCTCAGCGACAGCGAAATGCGCGACGTGATCAATTACGTGCGTAAAAGCTGGGGTGAGGGTAATGGTGAGGTAAGCCAGGAAGATCTGTCCGGGATTAAAAAAGCCTCACATTAATCTGTGCGACGATGCCGGATGGCGCTGCGCTTATCCGGCCTACAAAAATGCGTAATTCGTAGGCCGGATAAGGTGCTTGCACCGCCATCCGGCAGTGCTTACTCGGTGTTTATTCTGATAATACCTGCCAGTCGGGTAAACGCCGCAGCCATCTCATGTTCTTCAATACTGGCAAAGCCCAGTAGCAGACCGCTGCGTTTTTCTTCTTTCACGTAGTAGCGAGAAAGTGGGCGAACCAGAAGACCTTGTGCGTTGGCCTGTTGGGCAATGGCGCTATCATCAGTACCCGCAGGTAGCTGTAAAATCAGATGTAGCCCGGCGTTGCTGCTGTAAGGCCCCAGATAATCCTCACCAAGCTGGCTGACAATGAGCTCTACCAACGTATGTCGTCGGCGGCTATATAACTGGCGCATTTTACGGATGTGCGCCGCATAGTAACCCTCACGAATAAACTCAGCCAGCGCCGCCTGAATCAGGAGATGCCCACCACGATAGAGATCGTTATGTACCTTCATCAGTGGGGCGGCAAGCGGTTTAGGTATCACAACGTACCCGAGCCGCAGTGCCGGATAGAGGGTTTTGCTGAAGGTGCCGATATAGATAACCGGAGCATCTTCTTCCAGTCCCTGCAATGACGGGATGGGTTGGCCGGAAAAACGAAACTCGCTGTCGTAGTCATCTTCCACAATCCAGCTGTGCGTTTCACGTGCCTGATAGAGTAGCTGCCGCCGTCGACCAAGGCTCATTACCGGGCCAAGCGGATATTGATGTGACGGTGTCACAAAAATGAGTTTCGGTGCCGGGTCGACGCAAGCAGGCGGAACCATGCCTTGTTCATCCACCGGGATGGCAGAAAAGTTGACCGCATTGATGCGCAGAATGTTTTTTATTCCCCAGTAACCGGGTTCTTCGATCCACGTATTATCACCAGGATTACATAAAGAGCGAGTTACCAGATCCAACGCCTGGTGAATGCCCTCGGTAATCAATATTTGATCTGGCGTACAGCGTACGCCGCGTGCGGTGCGCAGATAGTCCGCCAGCGCTTCTTTCAGTTCAATCAAACCACCCGTGGCATCGTAGGTGAGAAACTCCGGGCGTAGCCGCCTTGCCAACCGATCCTGAATCTTTTTCAGCGTGCGATGCGGGAAAGAATGCACGTCCGGTACACCAGGAATAAAAGCCCCCCACTGGCGGGGACTGGCGCTGGCATGCCCTAGCAGTTCAAGGCTACGGGCGGACAAACTGGTGTGATCTTCATGTGTCGCAGGCGAAACCGGTTGTTTATTAGGGGCCAGGCCGAGATTGTCCAGCACGCTGTCGGTCACAAATGTGCCGCTGCTGGTGCGCGCGGAGATATAGCCTTCGGCCTGCAACTGCTCGTAAACCCGCAGGACAGTATTCCGTGATAACGCCAACTCACTCGCCAGGTCGCGTGAAGGAGGCATGCGGGTAGCGGGTTTTAGGCTACCCTCGAGGATGCAGCTACAGATGGCGGCATACAGGCGACGATGCAGCTTCTCGTCCGTCTGCTGGCTAAATGCATGCTTGATCACATCTCCGGCAAGTGAACGCATTTGGATCCTTAAAATAAAACGATTTGGCTCTCGATTAAAGTACCAGATGGCGTCTAAATTTAAAGGGTAATTCAACCAATTGTGTTTATGGACAAGGTGTAGAGAATGAACAATAAAAACCTGCAACAACGTCGTCTGGATGCCACCCCACGTGGCGTGGGTGTGATGTGTGATTTTTATGCCCAGTCGGCTGAAAACAGCACGATTACCGATATAGAAGGCAATCAGTATATCGATTTCGCCGCCGGGATAGCCGTGCTGAACACCGGGCATCGCCATCCGCGTCTGGTGCAGGCCGTTGAAACGCAACTGCAAGCCTTTACCCATACGGCTTATCAGATTGTTCCCTACGAAAG
The DNA here is from genome assembly GCF_028069825.1 of Citrobacter sp. Igbk 14. NCBI lineage: Bacteria > Pseudomonadati > Pseudomonadota > Gammaproteobacteria > Enterobacterales > Enterobacteriaceae > Citrobacter > Citrobacter sp. Igbk 14. Next base: position 1,114 of record NZ_JANEWM010000102.1, on the reverse strand, counting down.
CTATGTGTCGCTGGCGGAGAAAATCAACGCTGTGGCGCCAATTGACGGTAAGCGTAAAACGACATTCTTTACTACCGGGGCAGAGGCCGTGGAAAATGCGGTTAAAATTGCCCGCGCTCACACCGGTCGCCCTGGCGTTATCGCCTTTGGCGGTGGTTTCCACGGGCGGACATACATGACGATGGCATTAACCGGCAAAGTGGCGCCATACAAAAAAGGCTTCGGCCCGTTCCCGGGGTCCGTTTACCATGCGCCGTATCCTTCTGCACTGCAGGGGATTTCAACTGCAGACTCGATTAAAGCGATAGAACGTTTGTTTAAAGCGGATATCGATCCGAGCCAGGTCGCTGCGATTATCTTCGAACCCGTCCAGGGTGAAGGCGGCTTTGTTGTCGCACCGGCGGAGTTTGTCGCAGCAATTCGCCGTATTTGCGATGAGCATGGCATCGTGATGATTGCCGATGAGGTGCAAAGTGGTTTCGCCCGTACTGGGGAGCTGTTTGCGATGGATCACTATGCGGATAAAGCAGACCTGATGACCATGGCGAAAAGCCTTGCGGGTGGGATGCCGTTATCGGGTGTGGTAGGCAAAGCCGATATTATGGATGCGCCTGCGCCGGGGGGACTGGGGGGGACTTACGCCGGGAACCCGCTATCGATTGCGGCAGCTCATGCGGTGCTGGATATTATTCGTGATGAAAAGCTGTGCCTGCGTGCAGCAGCGCTTGGCGAGCAACTGCGTGCTGTGCTGACCGATGCGCGTGCAGCGTGTCCTGAACTTGCTGAAGTGCGGGGATTAGGCTCGATGATTGCCGCTGAATTCTGCGATGCAGCCACGGGTGAACCCAGTGCCACCGCCGCACAGCGCGTGCAGAAAAAAGCGCTTGCACAGGGGCTGCTGCTGTTAACGTGCGGTCAGTATGGCAACGTGATCCGCTTCCTGTACCCACTGACTATTCCGCAGGATCAGTTTGCAAAAGCGTTAGAGATAATCAAAACGTCGATGAAGTAATCTCGTTCAAAACCGATCGTGTGTAAAGCCGACAGTAGCCATTACCGTCGGCTTTTTTGTTGTCACCCATTCGCCAATCCCTTTCGTTATATATTTACATAT